>NZ_CP015792.1 GCF_001945665.1 Borreliella mayonii
TATTAATCTTTAATTAGTATAAATATATTAGGCTCATTTCTTTGAAAATTGACTGCAGCAAGAACAAGAAATATAAATTTAAAAAAATAAAAAGTACAAATTGCCGCAATACACTGTATTATCACTCAATAGTTCTTATTTCAATAATAAAAACTACATTAACAGCCAAAATAGATGTTAATTGGTAGATATATTATAGGTCATATATTTTTTAAACAATAACACTATGAGTATTGCCATACTGCTAAAGCTATTAAAATATCTATGCTTTAAAAATATCTCAACAATTTAGAAAACAAAATAAAAATCACAACTAATATATATAAGTTCAAAAATACTATATTTAAACCTTACCATACACTTAATTATCCTTTAGAAATATACTACATCAAGATTAAAGAATACTATAAATAATCATCTGTATATAATTGGTTTACTATATTTTAGAGTATCATGGCCCTAATAAAGAAAAAATATTAATTTAAATTGATTTTCATCTAAAGTAAAACAAAATAAATGGGATTTGTTTTGTAATTCTCATATATTTCTTTAATATTTTTTTCTAGTTTTATTGTTTTTTTATACTTCTTTTAGTTTTATTATTGAAAATCAAAAATATAACGCCCTAAGCAAAATAAAACGCAAATTAGAAACATCAACATTACATAATAAATGTAAATCGCTTATAGTAATTTTCACCAGAAAATTACTATAAGCTCCCCAATAATATAAACTTCAACTTTAATAAACATATTATTAAATCACTTAAACCAACAATATAAATCCAATTGAAATTAAAATCTAGATATATTTATATATTAGAGTATTATGAGCAATAAAGAACAATTAAATAAAAATATTTTTATAACAAAGTATTTAATTTAAACAAATTGATATATAATCATTATTAATGATTATATATTTGTAATGTGTGTTTTTGATTAGAGAAAGGGAGAGTTTTTTATGAGAAAAAATTTGTTTTTAAATATATTGCTGATGATAGGATTGATATCTTGTAGTCCAGATTCTAAATTATCTAAAGAAGAGCAAAAAAATAACAGCAATATAAAGGAGGTTTTGGATAATGTTAAAAAAGATGTTTTTAAAAATTTGTATGGTAATCAACAAGAGCAAAAAGATTTTACTGAAAATTTTGAAGATCAAAAACATGAAAATTCGATTGTTCCAGTAGAGTATGAGGCTTCTGCTCGTGTTCAAAAAAAAGAAATAAAACAAGAAAATTTAATCCCCGTTACTGATGATGAAAAGGAAGCAGATAAAGTAATTAAAAATACAGAGAATATTCTTAAAAACTCTGGATTTTCTAAATTAATTAAGGATATATGCATGCTTAAAGATGAATATATTTCAATAAAAAATGATTTTGATGATGTAATTAGTAATATTAAGAATAGAAAAACATCACTAATGAGCAACTATAAAGACAATAAAGATAAGATAAATAAATTAACCCAGTTACAAAATACTTCAAAGACATATAATGATGAATTTGATAAATTTATAAATAAAATTGATATTGTAGAACAAGAGATAAGATCTGCAGCTTTCTTTTTTGATCGTGCTCAGAAAAATTTAAAAGACAGTATTATTAAAAGATTAGAGAGTAAGAAGAAAAATTCTGATGCATCACAGTTATCTAGACAAGCTTTAATTGATGCGGAGAATGCTTTAAAAAATTTAGAATCTTATTTTTCCCAAAAAGTCTATGCAATGGTTAAAATGACAGAAATACAAGAATTTATTAAACATTTAAAAACTATTTTAGCAAGAGCAAGCATTAATAGATAATATAGCCTAACTACTAAACTAAAAAGTTTAGTAGTATTTCAATATCTTTTAAGGATGTTGCCCCCCAAAATGCTAATATATAATCAAATATTAAACACTTCGGCTAACAGTTTATAAGGAATCAACCAAACCTTCAGGTAAAAGCTGGCTCTTTAAAATCTGTTAATGCAAAAAAGAGAATTAAATGATTTTAAATTATCCATATTGTCTTAATCAAAAAGAACTAGAGATAAAGAAAGAAAATTCAGCTTCCAAGCACTGATGAAGAAAAAAACCAAAAGTTATTACTCTTATACCTTTTATCATTATATTATTATCAATCGGAAATAAATATATAAAATAGCTAAAAATCATTTATCAATGATAAATGATTAACTTTTTTAAAAAATTGCAATTTATGTAATCTAATGATATAATTGAATTATATCATTAGATTACATAATGATATAAGGAAAATAAAATGAAAACAAAAAATAAATACCTTTTTATGGTATTTTTAACATTTTTAATTTTTATTGTGGCCTGTAGTCAAGACAGTCAAAATAAGCAGGGCAAAGTATTGAACTATTTAGAAGATGCAGATAGTCCAAAACTAACTCCAACTACGACAGTCAATATTGACTTTCATTCTGGATCATTGTTCTTAGACAGCATTAGATCTGCACATGAAGCTCTTTACAAGGCGGATTTATTAGAAAGTACTAATTTTTTCAATTATGAAGTAATGAAAAGCCGAAGAGACCAACATGGTTTGCCTTCAAAACCACCCGCTTATATTTATTATACAAAAGCGCCCAATGAAAGCACATTTTTTACAATAGCAATACGTACACCCCACTTTGGTGGTCCACACTTGGGACAATTAGAAATAGTGATAAGAGCGCATGATCTTGCTCCTCAAGGATTTCTAGTATACAGAATTAACCATCATGAACGAACCAGCAGCAACCTTAATAGAAGATATTATAGGTTTTTTGATTCTACAATAAAAAATATTCACAGAGCAGATACTAGCAATATAAAACTAAAAAATCTTAATGGATATTTAGAAAGCAAAATATCTAACACTATATTGAATGATAGGGGTAAAATCACTAAATTTGTAAATACAGTTCTTAATGCATTACAACAAGAACCCGAAGACGCTACACAATTATTAACACCATATTTTTCAGAAGCTGTGTCTGCAGTAGTTTTTTCAAGCCTCACCCCCTTATTAGACTATAGAATTCAAGATGGAATTGCCAATGTCGTTAGAACTGACTATTTATCAAGCGCACTACCAATTCCTTATTATTTAAATTTAGTGAAACAATGGGAAGGAATAAATTACTTGCAATACATTAAAGAAAATCCCTCTAAAGATGTCAGACATGGTAAACAGGCTATAACCCCCGAAGAACCATTGGTTTTTATGAATATAATCAAATATAAATAAATTATATTACAGGTGAACTGCTATTTCTATAATTAAAGATTACAGAAATAGCTTCTTGTATCTTTCCATGATAGTTCTAAATAAACTCAAGGATTTTGCAAATTTACCAGAACAACATGCTTGTAGTAAGTCTAGAATAGAAAACGATTCTGAACTTTGGAAATTAGTACAAATCCAAGAATTTTTAAAAAAATACGAATATTGATCCAGCTTATGTTAAGGAAATATCTTATAGACCATTTGATAATAGATTTACCTATTACTCTAAAAATAGAGGGGTCATAATTAGGCCTGGTTATAAATAATGAAACATATCTTAGAAATTCAAAAGAATATAGCACTAATAACAACAAGACTATCCAAAACTGATCGTTTTTCTCATGCTTTCGTTACTTATAAAATATCAGAATCAAGCATTATTCCACTAGGATATATTTTTCCACTTTATATACAAGAATTTATATACAAGAAGATGGCGGAACACTTGAAAGAGGTAAAAAGAAAACTTTAAAAATAAATTTAGATATTTTATTGATGTTAAATATAATAAAAAATTTACCACAGAAGAAACACTTGGTTATGTTTATGTGATTCTTTATTCAAATATCTATAGGGATATATTCTACAAGCACTTACAAATAGACTTTCCTAAAATTATTTTTGTAGATAATAATACTGACATATTTGAAACACTCAGTAAACTTGAAATAGAGCTCATTAATCCTCATTTACTAAAAGTTGTTCCAACGCTAATAGCAACATTGGAAAATGTTTTTCATTTTTAGATGAAACTCTAAAACAAAACCCAATCATAGAAAAAGTTTTTTTATAAAGAAAAAATAAATAAACTTTACCATAGCCAAGCCCCTAGATTTACTAATGTTTCCAAAGGGGTGTATAACTATACTATTGGGAATTACCAACCTCTAAAAAACTTAACTTATAGAAAAGACAGAGAAATGCCCCTAAAAGAAGTTGAACATCTTGAAAAAGTCATCAAAACAATTCATTATACAATTGGCGTACAAAAAGAAATAGATAGCACAATTTCAAATCTAAAAGAGTTTAATAGAAACTTCATTAATCCTGCATTAAAATCTGCTTAGCACAGTAAAGTAATTTAAATGATATCTTAAGAATAAATTCATATCCAAAAATAAAATTGCACTAATATTTAATTATCAAAACTTTATTATTAGGAGGTAATATTAATATGAAAAAAATTTTCACATTAATATTAATTTTTAGCTTAACAATGCAAATTTTTGCACAAGATAAACTTAAAAAAGGCGCTGGAGATATTGCAACCGTAATGAAATATGAAAGCTAAAAATCAACCGTACTAGCACCATTACTTTTGAATATCTTTTTATCTTTAGGAATAGGATCCTTTGTTCAAGGAGATTATATTGGTGGTGGCGCACCACTTGGATTTCAGGTACTTGGGGGAATACTTATAATAACTGGAAGGTTTATTACATAAACATAAGATGCAGCAACAGAAATAACAGGATTGACACTAATGGGAATAGGAGGGCTTATGACTACAGCATCCTACATAACTGGAATTATTCTTCCATTTACATGTGCAGATAGATACAATGCGAATCTTAAAACAGACTTGGCATTTCGCTTGCGGGGTTTGAACCCAATCTTGACATTGGAATAAATGGATTCCAGCTGTCGTTTTAAAAAAGCTATTAAAAATAAATTTGCCTAGGGAAAAGATTAGTAATACTAATAATCTCTCCCAAAGCTTATCAATAAAAACTATTAATACTATTTCGAAATCAAAAATTACATAAATAACTCCTTGCCCCAGCTCATGATAGTTTTTTAAGCCTCACAAGAAGAGCAGTACTAGAATATAATCCACAAGCTTTATCTAAAGTAATAATAAAGATTAAAAAAGTCTCCCAAAAGGGATGCTTTGATTGCGACGATAAATGTAGGAAGGATAAATGAACTCCAACCTAAAGTAACAATATCACCATATATAATAAAAATCAAGTATTTGTTTTTATTCTTTTTTATTTTCTTTTATAATTTTCATATTCATTAATTAGATCTGATAAGACTTTTTTTTAGTAAAAAATAGTCTTTCAAAAATAAAATAAGCTCTTTTAATATCTTCTTTATAAAATGCATAAAACTCTTTGTTTTTCATCAAAAATTCTAATAGACATTTTTTTATTATTTACTTCAGGCAAATTTACTTTTTTTACGGTTGATAAATTCTCTTTTAATTTCCTTTGTATTCTTCTAAACCCTATTTCTTTAATTTTATCTATAGAGATAGCCCCTTCTAAAACCTTTTCGTAAACTCTCAAATATAAATACTCTTGTGTCTTGCAATTACAAAATGTTTTATAAATAAATTGCTCGAAACTAGAAAAATTATCATATTTGCAAAGTTCTTTTCTTTTAATTTCGTATAAAATTTTCATTCTTTCGATTTTATTATCAATATCATCTTTTAAATTATATTTTAATTTCTCTTTTAAATTATTGTAATTAATCAAATCCTTATCTTGCATACTATCCATATTTATTAACTCTTTGTTCATATAGCTGAAAGTTCTACTATTTAAGAACAGCTCTTTTTTATTATTTATAATGGGTTGTAAACACCATATGTAATAGAAAAAAACAATAAATTAGCTCTATTGACATGATTAAAAAATATATTCAGAATCAAAATAAATCTATTTATTAACAAATTTTTTTTAAATCAATTAAAATAATTTATAAAAAGCTCAAAATCCTATAAAACCTCTCACAATAAAAATATTGTTACTTTTAATTAAAAAAAGTTATTTAATCAAATTATTTATTACATTATTATTTAAATATTATCTATTATAGTATAATAAATAATATTTAATATTTTAAGCAAGGAGAATATTTATGAAATATAACATCATCGCAAGCTTATTTGTTTTTCTATTTTTGGCTTGCAATCCAGATTTTAACATCAATCAAAAAGATACGAAGTCTCCATTTAGTAATAAAGAAGAAAACCCTAATCAAAGAAAAAAACCACACTACTTAATGATTTAAGAAATTTTATAGAACAAGCTCATGTAGATAACGAAAAATATGAAAAAAAGTTACAAGAAGAACCTGAAGACCAATATGGACTGTTGGATTCTTTCAAGCTCTTTTTCAGTGGTTAGGATCCAAGGGAAATATAAGGGAATCCGATGATCAATATATATATCTAAAAGATTTAGAAAACGAGTTTACAGTACCCTAAATGCCATTGATGATAATGAATTAAAAACTTTTCAAAAATGATAATAGCATCAAACCAAGTACTAGCAATATTTTCTAACCTTGAAGATCTTACAATTATTATTGAAGATGCAACTCATAGCTTATATTCTCAAAAAGACAATCTAGAAAAGCCAGAGATTCCAAATTTAAAGAAGATTAAAAATTTATTTGAACAATTGTTATATACAAAACAAATAATCTCAAGAATGCCATACCAACTTTTACTAAATTATCAAAATGATGAAAATCTAAAAACAGATATAAATAAAAATAAGCTTAGATCTTATACACAAACAGTTTGCCGCCGAATGCAAATAAAAATTAGAGAAGCACAACACATAGAAATAGAGATGTCTCCAATAATATATAAATATAGCCTTTAAGTTATGTGTTGGAATTGCCATAATAATGTAAAAGCCTGCCTTTAATAAATGGTGAGCAATAGATTAATATTATTAATGGGATATCTTTTAAAAGAATTGTATTTCAAAGTGTAATTAATGTAAGAATTAATTACACTTTGATAATTTTATTTTTAATAATTGATAATTGCAAATAAAAACAAAAATTAAGAATATACTTTACTCCATAATAATAATAATGACAATTTTATTTGAAGCTCTAAAAGAAAAAAGGAATTTACCAAAATAGCGAATAACCTGCTAACATCAGGGGATTTCAACTCATTAATTAAAAATTTAATGCTGTTAAAGCTATGAATTTTCCCCTTAATTAATATACTATAATTTTTTAACACTTGCTTTTATACATCTCTAAAAGTATTTCTATTTTTAATAAACTAATTTTCTACTATTAAAACATTTATTTTTTTATTTTTAAAAATATTAACTTCTTCTATTGCATCTATTAACATAAGGAATACCTCAACAGACCACCTTTCGATTTAAATAGATATTATAACCTTATCTTCAACATTTAAAGCATTGTATAATAGAAGCCCTAAACTGGGGGATATCAATTATTATGTAATAAAAATTGTTATTAAATAAATTTTTTTATACAATGTTTCAGAATTGTTTTTTTATGCCTTTCGTCTTCTTGTTCAAATTTGTATATAAAGATTAGAAAGAATAATATACATTTTACTATTTATTTTGTTTAAATGCTTATTTAAATCGAAATTTTTGTACTCTTTAAACACATAGTATATATTAAGAATCTCCTTCACAAAGGAAACATATTCTTATTAAAAGAAACAAATTTGGTAAAAATTAATCAAGGATATATAAAATAAATTTTGAAAAAGCTTAAAATACAATATTATATTTATACTTATTATAAATATAAATAAATATGTAATTATATAAAGGAGAGATTTGTGAAATACTATATAATTGCAAATATATTTGTTTTTATATTTTCAGCTTGTAATCCAAATTTTAATGCTGATTAAAAGATATTAAATACCCACTTACTAAAAATCAAGGCCCAAAATTGAAAACTCCAGACAAAAATAATCAAAGCCTAAAACAGAAGAAGAACTAAGAAAAAAACAACTAAAAAATATACTACTTAACGATTTAAAAAATCAGATAGAAAAGGCTAATGCACATAAAAAAAATATATAAAAAGAAGGAAAGAAGAAACTGATGTCCACTACAGAGTGAAGGCTTTTAAGAAATTGGACTCTAGAGAACAAAAGGAAGTAAAAAGATATCTGACAATGCCGAAAGATCTATAAAATATAGAAAACATCCCTATACTATTTTAAGTACTCTAGATATTGATGAATTAAAGGAATTTTCAGATATTATCATAAAGCAGGGCCCAATATACGGAATATTTAACATCTTTAGTATTCTTGGGGGAGAGTTCTTGACATAGTAAATAACCAATTACACCTTAAAAAAGATAAACCAAATAAACTATATTTCGGATTTAAAAATGCTTAAAAATTCGTTTGATAAAATAACATTTAACCTAAAATAGATAAATTTTAAAGCATTCTAATATCTTTTATTTAAGAAATATATTAATAATATCTATTTTTTAGCTTTAATATCATTTCTAAATTTATACACAAAAATAAGAGATAATGTACAAAAAATAAGTATTAATAAAACAAATGTATTTATAACACTTATAAAATTAGTTAAAACAGAACATATGGCTAATGCTAAAAATGAAAATACACGAGATATCATACTATTGACAGAGGTTATAGTTCCTAAAACTTTTGAATCTATATTTTTTCTTAAAAAATATTCTAAATTATTAGAATAAACAGAAATTAAAATTACTAAAAATGTGATTGTCGCAACAAATATGTAAATATGCGAAACTATTTTTATTAAAACTGACAATAAAGATATTATGGTTAAAATAAAATAAATATCATATTTTGAATTTTTCTAAATACCCATGCTCCCACAATATCTGATAAACGAAATAGTACATAGATAATTCCAATTATACTAATAGATATGGTTTTGTCAATAAAAATTGCTTGCCAGTATAAATAAAAGGGTTGATAAAAAAATTGAATAGAGCCAATCAAAATAAATAATTCTAAAAGTTCTTTGGATTTTAATAATGTTATTACAATTTTTTTAAACTTTATAAGATACAAAATTAAATCTTCTTTACTATGATTATGATCTGTATTTTTATCATTTGGTATAAAAAAAATTGTAATTAAAGACGCTAGCATATATATTAATAATGAAATTAGGTAAATTTTTATATCAATGCACGAATATAGTACACTTCCGATGTATCCGCCTAAAATAGCACCAATACTTAGGATTATTTTTACAAATGATATAAAAGCTTTTAGCTTTTTTGAGTTATTTTGATATATTTTGGTAAAGCTAATGTCAATCGTACCAGTGTTAATAGCAGCCGACATCCCATATATAAACCATGAAACACAAATAAATACAAATGAAGAAGTTTTAAAAATAATAAAATAAGAAGCCATTGATATAAAAATTGACACCAAGTAAACAATTTTTCTATCAAAAATATCTGATATTACACCTGATGGAAATTCAAAAATAATAATTGCTACCATATAACAAATTTGTACCATAGCAATATCTTTTAGTGATAAACCCTTGTTTATTAAAATAATAGTTAATACAGCATGTGGCAAAGTTCTTGCAAATTCTGACAAAAATAAGGAATAAAAATAATATCTTTGATGCTTGCTTTCTATCATAAATCTTTATTATATTTTAAAAAATTAATTTTTCATATTCATTGCCAAAGCCAAGATTTACCAACAACAACAACAAAAAAAATAATCAATGCAATTGTATTATTAGCTAAAAAAGAAGGAGCTTGGTGATCTTTATTTGCCAATATTATTTTACTTCCTAATTTTAAAGATGCTGGCTTTTTTATAGCTCCTAATGTTAACAAATTAGTTGCAATATGAAATATTTGGAATATAAAATAAACCAATTCCCGAAAAAATCCTTGATATAGCCAATAATATTTATAAGTGGAATAGAATTTAAAATACAAAATTTATTAACCGGGTGCTAACAGTAGCTAATAGTCTGCTATTAGCGCTATTAAATACCAGCATTATTATCATTAATTGGTAGTTAATGATAATAATAGTAAATTTTATTATATATGCATAATAAAAACAGATGATTTAGCAAAAATTAGTATTAAGCTGTAAAGTTTTTTACAACTTAATACTAATTTAAAATATAAAAACATCATAAAAACTAATTTAATATTTTTTTATCAAACAAATATATAGTTTAAAGAGAGCCAGCTATCTTTAAACTATATATCTTTCATCTTTAAAAATGAATAGGGCTTGAATCCTCCAATTATATAGTTACAATAAATAAAAGTTTGGGGTTAATAAAATGCATTCAAAATGCATAGCAATCTCATTAGCTTTAATCTCTAAATTTATACTTGAATATAGTATTCGAGAAAATATTTGCTATTTTAAAATAGCCTTTTTAAAATATACAAAGATATTGTTTATATAGTTAACAATACCCCTTGTTGGCCTATAAAGGCTTTATAATATTATTATTAACAACCTATCCCTATAAATCATTGCCACTACTAAAGTTTCTAATTTGCCCATTTTTTAAATAGTTATATTTGTTAACACTATTAGTATATTTGTTTTTGCACAAAACAGATATATTCCCGCCGAGTGTTTCAATAGCCTCTCCTCTCTAGCTCTAAATCATAAGATTATTCAAATCCTTGTTCTTAAACATATATAAAATTCCTTTAAAGGACTTACTTATTCTAAAAAATATTTTTAGGTGCTTGTCTAGCTATTGATTTCCAAAACACATCGTAGCTAATTAAAATATTGCTCAACTTTTTATATATTACAGCATCCTTATTAAGCGTGTTTCTTTGAAGAATCTATTGTGATCAAAATTAAAAACATTCTTGGTTGCTTATTACTGAAAATTTATTATCTATTGGGATTAATTTGTCTTTTTCTTTAATAATATTTAATTTTTCTTCAAATGCTTTATATCCAATAAAACCTCGCTGCTTGGCGAATACCCTTTTAGATTTCCGGTTGCTTTTTTGTCTATATTTTCTTATTTATTAAATCATTTATTCAAAATCTCTAATCTTATATTTTCTATTTTAATAATATTAAAGGTCAATTTACTCATAAAGCTTTCTTATTATCTTTTTGATTCCTTGTATCTCTTTAAAAGCTTATTAAGAAAATCTTTTTGATTTTTAAAAATCTCATCCATCATAAAGCTTGCAAACCTAGAATTGTTTTTATAAAAGTTATAACTTTCCTGATTCTTAAGCTGGAATCTTAATGGTTTCATTGGATTTTGTTTTGATTTTTTTATTATACTATTTGCTTTATTTTTAATATATCTTATAGAGGCTCTTATTCCATTATTAGTAATAAAATTTTCTTCCAATATACCTGCCTCAACTGCAGTAGCTAATTTTATATATTCATAGGATTGTGTCTTTGCTAATTTAAAATCTGATAGAAAATCTTTAAAAGATTTATATCCTCCTTCTAAGTAGAGCTTTTTGTCGTTTATTTTCTTAAGGATCTTCATGGTATCAATAATATTATATATTTCTGATTTAATATTATTTTTTAATTGCGTAATTAATCGTTCAAATTCTTCTTTTCTCTGATTTTCATTGCTTTGATCAAGAATATAATTTAAATTATTTTCTGAAATTCTTTTATTAATTTTTAAATTAATGTTTTTTTTATTCATATTTTTACCCTTTATGTCCAACAAGTCCGGCATGCCGGACTTGTTCAGTTTGTCAATTTTTACAATTTCCCCAGAAACACATCCAATATTTTTTTATATTCAATAATATAGTCTTTTGAAAAATCAAATTTTTCATTACAGCCTATTCTTTTATTTAAATCTTCTCTTTCACTTATATATCCCAAAAACCCACTTTTCATGCTTACTATCTCCATTAATTGCTTGTGAGTAATATTTTTTTTAAACCTTGTAATAACAATAAATATTGGTATTCCGGCGACTTCTTTTATAAATTCTCTTAATGTTTCAAATCCTTCAACTGCCCATTTTTCCGCCGTCATTGGAGATATTACATAATGACTACTAATTAGGGAAGTCTTTAATGTAAAATTCCTTTTAGGATTAGTATCAATTATAATATAATCATAGTTATCTGCTATAGAATTTAATTTTGTCTTTAATAAAAATTCAATAGAACGATGTCGGTTGTCATAATAATATTCTCCATTTAATTCGTCAACTGTTATATAACTAGGTATCAAAGCTATATTATTATCAACATTAATAATGCTTTTATTAATGTCTGCACCATCCTTTATAACATTTCCTATGTTTATTTTAGATATATCAAAGTTTTTTGTTTCTAATTCATTGTAATAATAGCTTGTAGTAGCAGCTTGATCATCTGTATCGATTAAAAGCACTTTATGCTTTTGCGACAATAGATTTGCAAGTATTATTGAAGTTGTGCTTTTTCCAACACCTCCTTTAAGACTTGCAATTGTTATTATTTTTGATTTTTTTTTATCCATCTTGTAATTATTCCTTTTTCTGGATATTTTTTGCCATAAAATTCATATACGTGTTTTTCTAATTTTGTAAACATATCAATACATGCCATGTTATACGGCGTATTTTCTTTTTCTTTTTTTAATAAACGAAACAATCCCTTAAAGTAACAAAAAACACTTCCTTTTTTAAATCTAAATTCTATGTAATGTGCTTTTGATAGTCCATATGACTTTGTGGCTCCATTTATTTCATATTTTACAAAAATGTTTTTTATTGGTTTTCTATAGCCGTAGTAAATACCTAAAAATTTGTCTCCTTCTTTTATGGGATATAAGCGAACCTCTTCAACTTTCATTTGATTAAACAGTGTTCTTAATGATATACGGCATTCGTTTCTTTTATTATCAATTCCTAGCTTATAAATATCCATCATTATTTTTGTATGATACATTGTTTTATTATTTTCTTTTTCAATCTTTATGAAACGATCTTTATTTTTACATTTAATTCTTGGTTTTTCTATTTTTATGGATTTTAGGATGTTCTTCATGTAGTATCCTTATACAACATATTTGCTTGACGATTTTTTATTCCGGTTATTTTTCTTTTTCTTTATAGTTTCTAATAGTTCATAATAATAAGTATTAAACACTTTATTATATTCTAGAATTTTTTTACTATTCAAATAATTTTTTATTATTTGTTTTAAAGATTCTATTTCAAGCTCTTTTTTTAATTGCTCAATTAGTATATTAAAAATATTTATTTTTATGTTTATGTATTTTTTTGTAGGATTTTCTTTTTTTCTTTCAATTGATTTTTCTAATTTAAGCCTTATATTATTTAGGTCTTTGTATTTTTTGTTTTCTATTATGAAATGAGGCTTAAATTTGTAATTTTCGTATATGTTTTCAATTTGGATTTTTAGTTGTTTAACATCATATCCTTTTTTTTCTAATTGTTTTTGAGTTTTGCTTAGTATTTCTTTCAACATTTTTTGTTTTTCCCTAAAACAAATCTTGATTTTGTTATTATTTTCTTTTTTTGTTAAGTTAATTTCAATTTTTTTTACTATTTTTATTATTTCAATTATTTTATCCTTGCTAATATTTAAGTTTAAGATAGAAACAGTTTCTTTGGATAAGAAATTACATTTATTAAAATATTTTTTTATTTGATATTTTTCTATTTTTGCATTTCTTATTTCTTCTTCTTTATTATTATTATTATTATTACACTCCCCGGAATTTAGATTCCCCTCTTTGAAAAATTTGTCTTTAAAGTATCTATTAACTCTTGTTTGGAATCTTATATCTTTTTTTTCTTTAAAGTGTTGGTTGATTTTACTGTAGCATTCCTTTTTTGGATAATTAAGCTTGTAATAAATTTCAGTTCCAAAATTTACTCCCAAATGTTTATGGTAGTTGGTTGTGACTTTTATTTCTTTTTCTAATTTGTAAAGATAATTTTGCATTGTTTTTAGTTTAACAGTTAGTTGTCCATTTCTTTTTAGATTTTCATTAAAGTAATAGAGTATATTATTTTGGGTATATTTTTTATATTTACTATTTATATATTTCAGTGTTGAGATAAAAACTATTAATTTATGTTGTAATTTATTCTGGCAATGTGTGTTTTTGTGGTTGATAAATGCATTTTGCATATTATTACTCCTAGTTATTTTGATTTTTATAAATACATTTATATCACAGTATTTAAATAAAAGCAAATACTTTTATAAAAAAATCATAAAAATTAACAATTTGTTTTAATGTTTATAATTAGGAAGATTACAATTTATCATGAAGACAAATTGATTTTAATTCTAATTTGAGCTATACTACAATTAGTGTAGAAAAATATTTTCATATTAACTACCTATTTATTTTTGATCATTTTATGAGAGGCAAGCAGGGCTTATATAAGTTCTTTGGTTAGAGGGCTTATATAAGCCCTGAGCTTTTACAAAAATTTTTTGTTTTAAAGGCGATAAAAATAGTTTTTAATACTTTTTACATATTTACTAAATTAAAGAGTAAAAAAATTTAGTTATTAATAATAATCTGAGTTTAGATTTGGAAAATTCAATAAGGGGTAGTTAAATTTTTAAAAGCCTGTATAAGTTTGTAAAAAAAAAATAAATAGCATTGTCAAAAATTTTAAAGGATATGGGTATAAGTATTTAAATTTTAATTAAATAGTATAAATAGCAATTTACTTTTACAACAGTATTGATAAATTTAGATATTAAACTTATTCAATTTTCAATTTTTATGCCTGCTAAAAGTTGAACAATTTGCCTTTTTATTACTCAATTTTTTATAAGCAATGTTTATTGCAGATCATTTAATGTGTAATGTTTACAGAAACTTGCAAAAAATAATGGAAATAATTTTAAAGTGCAAATATATTGTGTTAACTATTTTGTCTTAGAGTTGCTTATATAAAAATGTAGATTTTAGTTGTATCCCTTAATATAATGTTGGACATGATATTAAAGTATCTATTAATAATGATTATGGGAAGTTAAGAATCTTTTATTTAGTTGTCAAATATGTGTTAATAAATATCAAAGAAAAGACATTATTGAAAGTAAATAAAGATAATAGTAAGTATTAAAAAAAGATTGGGGGGTGTTATATATACTTTAAAGAAGTATTATTTAATATAATTTAAAAAATTTTAAAGTGTTTGTGTCTTTTAAATGGGCCAATTTAGTTTTTAATTTTTTGATGTGATTTTTTATTTATCTTTAGTTTTGCTATTAACGTGCTTTAGTAGTTTTGTTTGCATTAAACATTTTTTTAATTGCGTATTTCTTATTCAACCAATGGTGCGGATTTTTGTGCTCTTTGGAGCTTGATTTTTTATATTTTCTTTAGCAAATTTGATTGCATTTGAGTTTTTGAATGTATATTGTAAATTATAGTGGCTTTTTTGAATTTTGCGGCTTGCAAAAACAATTTATTACAAATGCATAATAATTTATTTTATTTTGTAGGCGGTTGTTCAACGGGCATAAAAATATATTATGCAATGTTATTCTATTTTTGTATCAACTGGATAGGAATTGCAGACTGTGATTAAGCTAGAATTAATAAAAGCTTTTATAAAAAATAAATTTAAGCGCAATTAAGAAAATAATTATATTTAAAAACAATGCTTTAAAAATTACAAATATATATATAGGAATGGACGACATTAGGCATGCAATATTACAAAGTGGCTGCCGAGCTCTTTAAAAAAGATGTCAAAGAAGTTAATTGGGCGGGGAGCATATAAAGCGCTGAGTTTTCAGCTAAGCATAAAGAGATAATTTGGGAGTGGTTTTATTAAATTGCTTAAAAAAGTAAAAAATAAGGGAATAGTTGTTGATTTTGACCAAGCTTGCCAAAAATATAGTAGTTAAAACTAACAACTTAATGTAAGATATTAATAATGCTTTTAAAATAAAAAATGTAAATATTTGTGTAGATAGATATGATATTTATAAATGTGCTTCTTTTATATTTAATAAGGCTATCGGGGTTAATAATAAAAATTCTTTGTGTAATTTAGAAAATCAGAAAATCAATCTAAATTTTAAAAAAAATAAAAATAGATTAGCCAAAGGAAGTATTGCGAAAGACTGTCTATTTAGCATTAAAAATCCTTAGCAATTACATATAAGAATTTTATTATCTAGAAACACTACTATATGACCAAAAAGCGATTTAATTGACACAAATTTTAGAACGGTTTTGTTAGTTTGGGTGCAAAGTTTGAATTTTGCTTAAGTGTAAAAGATGAATTTTAACAACTATGATCCTATTTAGTAAGAAATGTTTCAAGAATTTGCAAGGGAAAAGGCAAAAGTATGGCTTTTAAAATATGCAAAAAGGTGCTTAAAATAAGGTCAAAAAGAGAGAAAAAGAAGAGCGCAGCAGAAGAGAGTATTTATAAAGGACAAATTTATAAATTAGAGATTTATAGAAAAGGTAATTCACCTTGAGGAAATAATTCTATATTTCAAGTGCTTTTAACTAAAAAGCAAAAGAAATTTAACCTATAATTTATATAAACTTTAGATGGATATAAGTTTATCAAATTAATTTATCGGATTTGAATATGCTTTTTGTGATATCTGTAAAAAACCCTTTCAGTAGAAATTAATAACAAAAATTTCTAAGCCAAAAATAATATTATTAGCAATGTCTGCTTAAATAGATAAAATATTTTTCCATAAAAGCTTAAATATACTGGTTTTAAATTGTTAATAAATTTAAAAAGTTAAACTTAAGGGTTATATGTTGACACTATAAACTTTTGTAGCCTTTCTGCTTCTACAGCTTTTTCTTTAAATTCATTATTAAGTTTATTTAAATAAGATTTAAGTTCATTAACATCTGTTTGTATAAGATTATTATTTTTATAATCTAATATAATTTGTTTTGACATTTCTGAGACGCTTTTTATTATAGATAATATTTTTTTAAACGAATTTTTAAGCTGCTCTAAATCTGAAATATTTAGTTTGTCTAGATTGTCTTTTTTAGAATATAAGTGATCACTTGCTTTGTCAAGACTATGCCCAAGATGGCTAAAGGAGAGAAATATCTCTAATTTTCCCTTCTGCATAATATCTGAGAATTCCTTTAATTCATGAATATCCAGAGTGCTTAAAAGAGTATAAGTATGTCTTCTAAATTTTATAGATCTTGCGGAATTTCCGGATACATCTTCAGTTCCTTTCCCCCAATTAAGTCTATTGAAAGCTTGCATCCCGTATTGGTCCTTAGGTTCTTTTTCCATGTTTTTTACATATTTTTCTTTAAAATAATAGGCCTCTTTAATTTGCTCTCTTAAATCATTAAGTAGTGTATTTTTTAATTGTTTTTTTCTTAGTTCATCTTCTTCTTGTTTTTTCTTTAGTTCATCTTCTTCTTGTTTTTTCTTTAATTCATCTTCTTCTTGTTTTTTTCTTAGTTCATCTTCTTCTTGTTTTTTCTTTAGTTCATCTTCTTCTTGTTTTTTCTTTAGTTCATCTTCTTCTTGTTTTTTCTTTAGTTCATCTTCTTCTTGTTTTTTCTTTAGTTCATCTTCTTCTTGTTTTTTCTTTAGTTCATCTTCTGTTTTGGGCCTTGGTTTTTCAATAGGTGGATATTTAATATCTTTTTGCGCAGTATTAAAATTTGGATTACAAGCCGACAATAGAAAAATAAATGTATATGTAATTATATTATATTTCATAAATATTCTCCTTGGGTATCCCCCCCATCTTTATTGTAATTAATTGTTTAATCTAATTCAATATTGAATATTTAATAAATCTAATTAAATATTCAATGTAATATTGGAATAATCGCAATAATATGTTTATTACCACAAGTTTTATAGCATTTTAAGTTTTTTAAAAAATCCATTTTATATATTCTTGATTGATTTTACCAAATTTGTTATTTGTGAGATAGGATGTTTTATTTATGAATAGATTTTTAATGTTTTGTTATCTTGAAAATTTAAAAATTTTGAAGTTTTAAAAAATTTGTAAATTACTTAGAGTATTTGCAAGATGACTTTGTGAATTGAATAAGGTTGCTTTTATGATTATTTATGAATAAGTTTTATAATATCTTTTTTAGAAATTTAATTTTTATAAATTAATATAATAATTTAATGATATCGGCTCACAAATTTAGATATAATTGCTTATTTTGTAAAATAAGCTCAATATTCTTTCAACCCTTTTATTTAATTTTACAGTTTCCAGAATACTTTCGGTCTGTTCAACGTCATTTGTTTAAATTTTATCTCTTAATGTTGATTTAATCTTTCCTAAATTAATAGCAAAGTTTTCTATTGTGATTAAATCTTTTGCTGGGTTTGTTTTATTGTTTAAATAATTGTTTTTATACTTTTTACTTTTTTAAAAGGTTTAAGTGCTTACCATTTCTTAAAATTACAATTTGTTTTTCTATTTGTGTAATTTAATCTCTATGCGCTTTATTAAAGCAATATTAATGGGGAATAATAAACTTTTTTATTAGGCCTTTAAATATTTAAAGGCCTAATTTACTTTAAAACTCCCTTTGTTAATAAGTTTTAATTCATGTGGCTAGTACAGGTATGATAATATGGTGTTCTTTAGATTTCTAACCCCTTTATTTTTCTTATTAAACTGATTTAATGTCATACCTAGATATTCTTCTAATTTAGAATCTTCTGTTTGTATAGAATTTTTATTTTTTTGATAATCTAATAAAATCTGTTTTATGTTTTTTGAAAAAAATTTCCTTATAGAGGGCAGTTGTTTAAGGGAATTTTTGATCTTTTCCAAATCCGAGGTGTTTGTCTTATCTAATGCATCTTTTTTTGAGCATAAGTGATTAATTGTCTGTTCTAGGTTAAGTTCTAAAATTGCTATGCTATTTAATGCTTTGCCTGGTGATTGTAATGTTGGTTTATTAAATATTGTTGCAAATTTATTGAATTCATCATCTGTTAAAAAACTATTTATAAAGTCTAAAGCTCTGCTATCTATCTAGAAAGCTTTCTCTCCATTTTTACCGTTTACAGGTTTTTGATTTGTCAGTTTAGTCAGTAGCATTCCGCTTTTATCTACGATTTCTTTAGTTGTCGCTATTAAATTTTTATTTCATTAATATATTCGTTTTTTGTTTTGTCAGCATGTTTTTTATTACTGCTCCAGTATCATGGTCGGAATTGCAGCTGTTTAAAAGCGAAAAAACACACATAAATAAAATTATTTTGTTTATCATAAATATTTTCCTTAATTGGCGTAGATTAATTGTATTTTTATATTAGAAATCATACAACATAATAATGTATTTTATTATTAATAATTATAATTTGCATAAAAAATAACATCCCCATCTTGTATTGATAGGATTAAATTTGCATTGTTTTGTTTTTATACTTATAAACAGCAATCAAATTTTAGATGTCTGCTTGTTATTTTTTAAAATTTTTATTCTTATTTAATCTTTTTTAGAAAAAATAATTTTCATTTAGAAGGGGGCATTTCCTTTTAAATCTATTAGAGATTAATCTTCTCTCTTATATTAGGTTTATATTAAAATATTCTTATCTTTAATTTTAACCCTCCAGCCCGATTCATTTTAATTTAAAGTCTTTTAGTAATAAATGCAATAACATATGGTATGATATATTACAATTGTTCCTTATTATTTTCAGAATATTTACCATTCTATTATTCAATTATGTCTTTATGAAAAATTCTTTATTTTTTTAATATCTTTTTTGAACTTTTGTGCTAAATTAGATATTTTGTTTTTAAGGTCTTTTATATATAAATGCTCTTTGTTTAAAAAATTCATTTTTTATTTTATAACTTCAAATTTTTAGTTATTATTATAAAGTAAAACAAAATTTTACTATTTTTTCAAATCCTCTATTTTATAATCTTTTTATAAGACCATTTATACCTAGATTGTTTAATTTTTTCTATTTTAAATTTCCTATAGAGCTCTTTTATAAAGTCTTAAATGTCACTGCAGTATTTTTGTAACTGATTTATATAACTTTTATATATTATTATTAAATTGATTAATGCCAACTTTCTACTATTGGAATGAGCCACTTTTTCTAAATATTATTTTCTATCTTTTTAAAAAGCAGGTCTATTTACTCCTTTTGTTTATGCTTTGCAATTCTTCTTTACGCTTTTTATATTTTAGGTTTTCTTTTTTCGATAAATTTATTTGCAAATTCTTTAATTTTTTGATTTTCTTCCTTTTTGATATATTCTAGCCAATCCTCAAGTGTCTTATTTTTTCCATGCAGTTTTCTAAATAATGAGTATTCTCTATCCCACCTAATAGTGACATCTTCATATTCTTTTATGATATGAATTTTTGATATATGGGTTTTAGGGAATTTAATCATATTAACTCTTCCTAACTGTTTAAAATTATTATAGCAGTTTGATTCTTTTATTTTTTGAATTTTGTGACTTGTAGCAATAACCGATTATAAATATTCTATAAACTGATCTGATTTTTAGATTTTCATTCAACATATATGTTTTAATTTTAAACTTGTAATGCCATTATTGCAAATGTTTGCTGGTGAATTATTAATGTTTTTTACTTTTTCTTCTTCTTTCTAAATAGTGAAATTTTTTGAAAGTTTTATTTTAAATGGCTTATTATATATGTTTGTATTTTTTTAT
Source organism: Borreliella mayonii (assembly GCF_001945665.1). Lineage (NCBI taxonomy): Bacteria > Pseudomonadati > Spirochaetota > Spirochaetia > Spirochaetales > Borreliaceae > Borreliella > Borreliella mayonii. The sequence continues at coordinate 20,723 of NZ_CP015792.1, forward strand.
TTGGCTTTATATTTTATTTATATAGATAGCATATTCCCATCTTTAGTGTATTTTATATTTATATCTTGCTAGAATGTTGTTTGTAAAAGAACCGCCAACAAGATATAATAAATTAATTCTTTATTACAAACTTAAAGATTTAATTTTCTTAATTAAGATCTATAGGTTTAAATATTGAGCTTGTAAATTATTATTACGATGTTTTTCATAATACACAATAGTTAAAGTGTTAAATTGTGCTATATGTTAATAACAATTATTATTGTTTAATTTAGGGCTTTCAAAAGGAAAAAAAATAGTATTGTTAATATTGCTAAGCTTGATAAGTTCGTGTAAATAGTACGAGAACAAGGCTTTAAAAGAAGTAAATAAAAATAGCTTGGTGGCATTAACAGCTAGTGAGCAAAAGTTAAATTAATTAGGTGCTTGAAGATGTCTTAATGTTGGCAAGTGAAGCCAAGATAGATGCTAAAACGTCTAATGAAGAAGTCAATTCTAAAAAGAAAAGTAAAAACAATAGTAAGAATATAGAAGTAAAAGGCACTCCTAAGCTAGTTCAAGCAATTAAAACATCAGAAAGATTGATTTGGCTTTTAAGGCATTAATTGGGCCAGGTTATAATAACGCCTCACCAACAGGTAAAAGTAATTTAGAGAATGGATTAAAGATGATAAATTTACTAGATGAATTATTAAAAATAGCAGTAATTGATGGAAATGATAAAAGTAGTAGTAAATATAATGATCTTAAAAGGGTAGTAGATAATTTCAACAATCAAAATTCATTAATAAAGGGATATTTAGAAAATTTAAGCTAAAGATAAAATTGAAGCCAAAAAATGCATAAATACACTTATGCGTAATGTTGAAACATATTTTGAAGGCCTATATAATGAGCTTAAAGATGATAAAAATAAAGATGAGCATGACAAAATATTAACACCTCTAAATGAGGCGATTTTTAATATAAAAAGCTCGGCAATAGCCATACATGTTTGTTTTGATGTAGATGAATTTTGAAGGTTTTTATATCTAAAAATTTTTTCTTAATTGTTAGTATGTTATAGGTTTAAATATTGTCGCAAGCCATAAAAATAGCAACTATTAGATTTTTAGCTAATAGATAAATTTGTTACACAAATAGCACAACATTGCAAAAACGCAGATTTTCTAATTAAGTTTTAACTTGTTGATATAGGGATCCTTTAGTTCTGGATAAATATTATTAATGATATTTAAATGATTGTCGGCGGCAGCAAATAAAATAAAATTTTTACAATAAAAATTTTCTAATATATTGAGAATTTAATTATGTAAAAAAGAAATTAATGTTTTTATAAAAAGAAAATAAATTATCAAAATTAAGCTTTTTGTATCAATGAGATTAATAATTTAGCTTGCAAGTATTTGTGGGTAGCCCGTTTAAATAAAGAGATTGCTTGCTGAGGATTATAATAAAAAAAAGACATAATCAAGCACAGCGTAGAGATCTTATTATTAGTAAATATACTCATTGAAGAGATTTATTCTATTGATAAGGGAGGAAATACTAATCATTGCTTTATTCCTTTTATATTGATTTTAGCAAGAAGCTCTTAATAATCGCTATAATGAAAGAAGAGAGCAATTTTATAAGCCTGGAAATAAAATGAGCACATATATTGCAAGACGCTATAACCAAACTTAAAGAAGATTATGAAAAAAGAAAAAAATACAAAATCCAATTAAAAACTTAATAATTTACATTGACTTAATTAAGCCCTCTACTATTTTTGCCGAGCTAGAAGAAGCTTTTTTTAAAAATTTTTTATAATCATCATAATTATTTTCATTATTAGCTATATCAGATATTCCCCGGATGATTATAAAGGGAATTTTAAAGCTGTGTGCTACTTGAGCCATTGCGGCGCTTTCCATGTCTATTGCGATTGCGTTTTCAAATTCTTCTGGGATTTCTTGGAAATTTTGATGGTCAATGAATTGGTCTCCAGTAATTATTAAACCCATATATGAGGTTATGTTGTTTATTTTTATCTTAGCAGCTTTTCTTATAAGAGTAGTGTTTGCTTTAAATTTTTTAGGGTGTTCTGGAACATGCCCAATTTCATATCCAAATCTATGTAGATTGAAATCGTAACTTGTTGTTTCTGTGGATATTACAACGTCTCCTATTTTTATAAATTTGTTTTTATTGCTATAAATTCCACTAGCAACTCCAGCATTGATTATGTGGCTAATTTTATATTTTGATATAATATAGCTTGTCCAAAGGGCTGTATTTATTTTCCCAACTCCCGTAGCTATGGTAATTATATTATGATCTACCATTTTCCCAATGGTAATCTTTTTTTTTCTTCTATATTCTTCTATTGAAATAGATTTTTTGTTTTGAATAATCTTGTTTATTTCTTCTATTTCTGCTTTTGTAGCTGAGATTATTAAAATATTGCTTTGAGAATTTTCATTTGGGTTATTTATTTTTGGCTCGTTTCCCCAACTATTTAAAACTACAGATAAAAAAATTATTAATATGTTTGCTATATTTTTGATTTTCATAAAGAAAACTCCCTTATATGCTTTTTGTTAATTTATAAATTAGTATTTGCATATTTTTATAGTTTAAATAATATTGCAATATTAAACTATTTATAGGTATTGTTTATATTTTATTATTGATAATAAAACAAGCTTTTAGTTGAGAGTAAAATTTTAATTGCTTTTGTGGTGTATTTGTTTTTAATGCCAATGTAATTTTATTATAAGTAAATTTTAATTATTTTCAATTATTAAAGTTAAGTAGAGGAGATTTATTAATAAAAAAGTTATTATTTCATTTAATTCTTTATCTATACTAATAAATGTCTATTTCATTGCCAGCACTTTATTTTACAGTAGTTACAACTCAATGATATATATATATATATGGATATTATGGGGGTTTAAAAATTCTTAAACTAAATTTTAATACAAAGATTCTTATGAATTAAGCAGGATTGTGGATTCAATGTTAATTAAGATGATACTAATTATTTTTTAGCTGCAAAATAAGTATTGTTGGCATTTTTATATAGACATATCAGCTTAACTTTTCATTACTAGTTGTTGTTTGAAAAGTTATTTTGGGAATTTTTTTGACAAATCTGTGCATTTATTCTTATAAAACATTTTCAATTTGAATGTTGGAGGATTTATTTATAACTATTGAGTTGCCTATGTATAGGCTGCTCAATAATAGTAGGTTAATAATGAAAAGCACAAAAATTAGAAAAAGGTTCAATATATATGTCGCAATAAATGCCAACATGAATTATTATTAGTAGCAATAATAATAATACTCAAATACAAAAATCAAAAAATAAAAAGCATATGCAAAACAACTTGCTCTATTCTACTACAGACATTTGGCTGTTAACGGTACTGAAAGGCTGCTATAAGCTTAAATGCTCTAAAAAGAGTGTTGCCGTATAGTTAATAAACATTTTAAAGATAAAAAATCAATATGAAATCCTCGCTAATTTATATTTTAAAAAGAATTGCATTAAAAACAGCAGTGTAGCAAAAAAGGAGTGTTATTGTAATATATATAACAATAAGTAAACTCAAAAACAAGCAAAAAGAATTGAATAGAATACTAGGCAAAATAAAGAATTTCTTGGAAAATGAAAATTATGACAATAAACAATTAGAAACGCAAATCAAAGATGTATATAAACAATATAAAAACAAACCACGTCTCATTATAGAAAAAAAATAAATACGATGAGCTAGAGAAGATAGTAGGAAAACTAATAAAGTAATCTTAAACAAGTTAAAACAACTACTAAAGAAACCACAACAAATGTTAGAGACAATATCTTCAGCATACTTATCGAACAATTAAAAAAATAAAGTAGAAATTGAAATTTTAATACCGATATTAAAAAATTATTTAGATAAGCAAAACAAATTAGAATATAGCAAGGCATTTAGTAATACTATTACGAGATACTAAAGACAATAGAGCTTAATAAATTTTATTTGCAATCAAAAGAATTTAAAAAAAATACTAATTAAGGATTAGTTATGAAAAGTATATTAGAAACATCTCAAAACCAAAAAATCAGAGATTTAAAAAATAAAAAACCTCGCATCTTTATTAAAGTAGAAGAGAACAATGATAGAAAAATATATCACACAAGTATAATGAATGATTTATATGTATTTGGTGTTAATAAAAATTAGAAAAATAAATTCTTCATTTCATTTAGAGGATTGCTTAATAGAGAAAAAATCAGTGAATTTAATTTATTTTCCTTAAAATGAGAGGATAAATTCTTAGGTATTTATTATGGTACAGAAGGCCAATGTAAAACATCATAATAAAATATCAAGAAAATGGAATTAATCATATACATTTTTAAGAACTTATTATATAGAATTTAGATTTAGAAAGGGAAGTTTTTTCTGCTATATTGAAGGGATGTCTCGCTTAATTAAAAAAGAAAAATTAGGAACACAGTATAATCAATCTTTACTTGAATTAATAATTAAGTTAGAAAAAGAAGCATACAAGTTTTACAATAAAAAATTGCCAAATGGAGGGATTATAAAAAAATGGATAGAAAAACCAGAAATAATAACAACTGTATCAATTAAGGGTGGTGTTGGTAGAAGAGTGATAGTAATTATTTTTGGGCATATTCTAAAAAACCTTGGTAAAAAAATTTTACTGATTGATTTAGATCCTCAAAATAGTTTGACTGGTTATTTTCTTGTCTTGAGGATATCAAGGGTGTTAAAGGGTCAATGTATATTGTTTTAAAATTTAAAAACTTTAAGGCATAAATAATTTGTAAAGCATTTAAAGTCTTTATAGGATGTTTTTATAAAGTAAATAATGATGCTCATTTGAATACTTTATCATTTGTACTTTTTTATTATTTTTTATTTGATTGTAATTTTACAAAAATTAGGAGTAGTAAATATACTTATTTATAAGTTAGGTTTATAACATCTTTGTTAAAAGTTTAATTTTTATAAATTAATATACTAATTTAGTATACCGGTTTAAAAGTTTAGATATACGTGTTTTTTAATAAAACAAGTTTGCTATTCTTTTAAGACCTTTGTAGATTCTTTAATTATTTTTAAATTCTTTAGATTTTTAAGATATTTTTTCAGTTTTTCTAAAAACTCCTCAGTTTATTTAAATCTTAGATTTTAATTTTGACAGCTTTTAGAACGCTTTCAGTCTGATCGCATCATTTATTTAAATTTTATCTCTTAATGTAGATTTAGCCTTTTCGAAATTAATAGCAAGGGTTTCTATTATAAGTAAATCTATTATTGGGTTTGTTTTATTATAAAAATAATTGTTTTTGTAATTTTTACTTTTTTAAAGGTTTAATTGTTTGCCATTTCTTAATTAATTTAAAGTAGAATTTGTTTTTCTGTTTGTTTAATTAAATTTCAATGTGTTTGATTAAAGCAATATTAATGTGAAATAATAAACTTTTTTATTAGACCTTTAAATATAGTGTCTAAATAGGTTTCTGATTTAGGATCATCTGTTTTTATAGAACTTTTATTGTTTTAATGATCTAATAAGTTCTTTTTTATGATTGTTGAAAAAAATTCCTTATAGAGAACAATTGTTCAAGAAAATTTTTGATCTTTCCTCAAATCCGAGGTGTTTGCCTTATCTAGGGTATCTTTTTTGAATCTAAGTGATTAATTGTCTGTTCTAGATTAAACTCTAAAATTGCTATACTATTTAATGCTTTACCTGGTGATTATAATGTTGGTTTATTAAATATTGTTGCAAATTTATTGAATTCATAGTCTGTTAAAAAACTATTTATAAAGTCGAAAGCCCCTTTATCTATCTAGAAAACTTTCTTATTATTTTTATCATCTATAGGGTTTTGATCTACTGTTTCAGTTTGTAGTAGTTTGTGTTTGCCGATGCTTTCTTTAGTTGTCACTATTAAATTTTTTATTTCATTAATATATTCGTTTTTTTTATCAACATGTTTTTTTATTTCCGTTTCAGTGTCGTTTTGGCAGTACAGCTGCTTAAAAGTAAAAAAGCATAGATACATAAAATTATTTTGTTTTTTATGAAAATATTCTCCTCAATTGATATAGATTAATTATAGTATTATGGTAGAGAACATGCAGAACAATACTAATACTGATTCAAAGTCAATTTTCTTAAAAATTAATTAATATACTTTTTTGTGGTATTGATAAGGTTAGTTTAAATGTTAGTTTTTCTTGAAAATTTTTTGTAAATTTAAAAATTTTTCTTCAAACTTCTTAGCATTATTTGCATATTTTCGGTCTTCTTTTAATAAGTTTATTTTTTCTTTACAATTTTAAATACAACTTCATCGACCCAATCGTTAAGGTCTGAGGCGCTTATAATAAGCCAATTTATTCTTTTTTTTCTATTGGTTATACTCCTATTGTTCTTTTTCTTCCTATTATCAATAGTTCATAAGATATTACAAATAATGGTAATTATAATATAAAAAATAATTTGGCTATGTTTATCTTTTGCATTAGTTTTCCTATACCTAATAATGAAAATTGGTGCAATATCACAAACAATGCCAATTCTTCGATTAAATTTTTTGACGCAATTAAAATAACTTAGGTACTATAAAATTGGTTTGGTCTACTATTAACTTAGATGGTATAAAATGGTTTGGTGGTGTGCCTTTTTCTATGACACTATAATTAATAGCTATTTCAAATAGAAGTTGCAATTAATTTAAACCCTTGAAAAATCCCAAATATTTTAGCCAATTGAAAATTTAAGCTACAAGGAGGCTTTAATAAAATTTAATTGAGGGGGTTTGACATTTGAATCAGAAAAAGGTAACCTATAATTTATGAAAATTACAGAAATTAAAACTAATGAAGGAGCCCATTTTGATTTCAAAAAAATATCTTAACACTAGAGTAGTAGATAACACTCAAATTGTCAAGAATCAAAAAAAATATATTTTTTTTTGATCAACTTTTTTATCCTTTTCTGAAACCCATATTCAAATATTATTTGGTAAAGAGAAGATTAAAGTTCATCATTTATACATTTCTATCTATGTTGAATTTTTGTTTATTTAATACAATTGGACTTTCATAAAATAAATTAATTGTGCTGAGAAATATAGAGAAAAAGCTGGAAATAAGTTTGAACAATCTTTCTTTAGATATAAAGTTAATACTGGTAAATAAATGTAAAATAAGTGTTAGTCGATTTGTTTAGAAATTGAGTGTTTAATTAAAAAACTAATTTTTAGAATATATTGTGAGTATTAATCATAGCTAAAAGAGATTTATAAATAACATAAATGGTTTTTGTAAGAATAAATAATGAAAATTAATGACATTGTAAAAACAAATGATCCAAACATATCTCTTTATAAGGAATTGTCAAAAGACTTCATAAAAAAAGAAAATATTGTTAAGTCAAAAAGCTTTTTTATTTTTTTAAAAAATAAAATTCAAGCTATAGATGATAATTCAACAGAAGCAAATATAGAGTCTTTGCTAAAGTCTATATTTGAAGAATTAGCTTATTCAGTAGAACAACAGAAAGGTGGGCAAATAGAGGGAGTAGAGTCTAGAGTAGATATATTACTTTTTGAAAATGATAAAGATAAAGTAGATTTTAATAGTAAATTAGAAGAGGCTAAAAAAAATAATGAGCCTATCCCAGCCGAAGATATCTTACTTATAGTAGAAGTTAAGCGTCCTTCATTTGGTTTTAATACTAAAAATAAAGTAAAAGAAGCAGAAGATCAGCTATATAGATATCTGAATCAATATCAAAAACATTATGGGATACTTTCAAATGGAAAGGTGTGGAGATTATATGACAAATCGAAAGTACTTTATGGAGAAAAAAGATATATTGAATTTGATTTTTCTAAAATTGCAGAAAAAGAAGAATATGAAGAACAAGAATGGTTTGTTTTATTTATTTACCTTATAAGAAAAGAGAGATATCTAAAGACAAGCAATGTAATAGAAGTTGAAAAAGAACAAATAGCTAAAGAAAAAGAGATAATTCAAAAAACCCTAAGAGAGATACTTTATGAGAAACCCGACGACTCTATAGTATTTAAAATTGCAAAAAATATATATGATAAAGAATTTAAAGTATCGGACAAAGAAATTACTAAGCTTGACTTAGATAAGATTCTTGAGGAGTCAATTATCTTTATTTTAAGAATATTTTTTATTGCATATATTGAAGATAACGACATTTTTAAGAAAATATTGGAAGAAAACAAGCTATACAGATCTTCTATATCTTTTAGATATTTTTTTTATGATGAAAATACAAAAAAGAAATTAGGATATAAAAAAATAATAACAATTTTCAATTTACTTGATAAAGGAAGTGATGCAATAAAGTTTCCTATATTTAATGGAGGATTATTTGCAGAAGATAAGGTTAAATATTTAAATAATGAAAGTTTACTCAGTATTAGTGAACTTGAAGAAATATTAGTTAAAATACTATTCTTTGAAGAAAAAAATATTAAAGATGAAAAATTTGTAGAGTATTCAAAGTTAGATCCCAAAAGTTTTGGAGAATTATATGAAACTCTTCTTGAATATGACCTGAGAATTGCAGATACTACCGTTCATCGTATTGTTGAAGACGGGATTTATCTCATTCGCACTGAAGAAGAGCTTAAAAGCAAGCAGGCAAACAAAGTTGCTACCTACTATAAAGGCAATATTTATCTTACATCTAGATCACTTGATAGGAAAAAAAGTGGAGCATATTATACCCCAGATGACCTAACTAATTTTATGGTCACATCGTCAATTGAAGAACAGCTTAAAACAAAATCTCCTTTGGATATAAAAATCATAGATAATTCTTGTGGGTCGGGTCATTTTTTAATTTCTTGTTTAGATTACTTAACAGAAAAAGTATGGTATCAGCTAGATAAATTTGAAGATGTAAAAAAAGAGCTTGAGAAAGAATATAGGACTATTCTTAAAGAAAGTGAAGAGTATGATGTTCAGGACAGTATAAATAAAGAATTAGTGCTTAAAAGGATGTTGCTAAAGAGGTGTATTTATGGTGTTGATATTAATCCTATTTCGGTTGAAATTACTATGTTAAGTTTGTGGATTAATACCTTTATTTTTGGAACACCATTGAGCTTTATTGAACATCACATAAAAGTGGGAAATGCCCTTTTAGGGCATACTAAAGATGAATTTTTTAATATTACAAAAAAGAAATTTGAAAGTGGATTTTCTTTATTTAAAAAAAGAATTAAAGAAATTACAACTATTTTAGAAAATATCTATCAAAAAATTGAAGGTATTAATGATACTACTAAGGAAGATATAGAAAAATCTAAAAAGATATACAAAGAATATGAGGAAAGTGAAAATATAGATAAGTTGAAAATAATATTTTCTCTAATTAAACTTTATTCATTATCTTTTGACAAATCTTTGAATATAGAATTTAGTGATATTTCAGCTGTAATTAGTTTAATTGAAAATATTTTGTGTAATGAAACTTCTAGTGAAGATAAAGAAAAAATAGAAAAAATTAGAAAATTAAGTAGCTACTATAAATTTTTCCATTATGGAATTGAATTCCCAGATATTCAAGAAGGATTTGATATTGTGATTGGTAATCCTCCATGGGAAAAAACTAAGTTTGATGAAGCTGAATTTTTCTCAAAACATATTCCTGGTTACAGAAAGCTAAGCATAAAAGAACAAAATAAAACAAAGCAAGGAATACTTAGTAAAGATAATCATCCTTTGAGTATTGAATACAATGAAGAAAAAAATAGTATAAGTGCTATAAATAATATTTATAAATCTAATTTTAAAGACTTTACTAGTGGTGGAGACCCAAATCTTTTTAGATATTTTACTTCATTTAATTTAAAACTAATAAAACCAGGGGGCAATTTAACTTATTTGGTTCCTTCGAGCCTTTGGAGTGAATTTAGTTCTAGAACATTAAGAAAACATATATTTGCTAACTATAAACTTAACTATATTTATCAATTTCAAAATCAAAGAAGATTTAAAGACGTGGTATCACTTTTTAAATTTGCAGTATTTCAACTTATTAATATTAAAGAATCCACATTTAGTTTTAAAGCAAAATTCATGATTCAGAACAATGATAATATTTTAAAAGAAATAACTAAAGATTTAAAAGATGGAAAATACGATGCTTATAAAGGAGTTGAATTAAATATAAATCAAATTAAAAAACTATCTCCTATTCAGGAATCAATAATAGAATTTAAAGGCAATGAAGAATTTAATCTTATTAACAAAATATTTAGTCAATTTAATACCCTTAGTGAAGAGTACATTAATTTTGGAGGAGGCCTACATTTAACAAAGCATAAAGCATTGTATAAAGAATATAATAATGAAAACTTTATATTTCTTTATTCCGGATCTAATATTCATCAATTTAATTCAAGATTTTTTGAAGATAAAGACGCAAAAGAAAGTTCTAAATTACTGTGGATAGATAAAAAAGACTTAGAAAAAGTATTAACTAAAGATAATCACTTTCAAGCTGAAAGAGTGTTCTATAGAGGGATTGCAAGAAACACAGATGAAAGAACAATGATTAGTACATTATGCCCTAGAAATTGTTATTGTGTACATTCAATATATGTAAATTATGAGAAAATACCAATATCTATTTATAAAAAATTATTTATTGTATCTATTTTTAACACATTTGTATTTGACTTTATGATTAGAAGATTTGTTAACTCAAATGTGCTAAAACCATGTTTATATCAATGTTCCATGCCTCAACCTGAAGAAAAAGAAATTTTAAGTAATTCTTTATATTTAAATCTTGTGAAAAACACTTCTTTAATGATAGCTAAAAAGGATTCCGATAACTTTAAATATTTACTTTATTTAGAACATTTTGAGCTTAGCAAAGAAAAAGTTAATAAAATACTGAAACTAGATAAAGAAGATGAATTTTTTAAAGAAAAAGAAAATGAAAACAATTTTATTGTAGCCAGTCTTTACTCATTAACTAAAGAAGATTTTATCATTTTACTTAGTGATTTTAAGGCATTAAAAAATAAAAAAGGAGAAGACTATATTTCGTCTTTAATAAAAGGATATGAAAATTATTTATTAAATAATAAAATTTTTTAACATAAATAAGTTAGTAGAAAAAATAAAAAATAAGATTTAAAATTGAGAAATTATCTAGAAAAAGAAAAGAATTAAGGTATTGCTTAAGATTTTTAAAATAGATAATTTGGATAAAAAGAGTAGTGCAATATTTAAACCAATTAGAATAAATTTTCTGTTTGGCAGGTTTGCTTTTTAAAAAAAGTTGCATAAAAACATATTAGTATATGTATTTCTATTTTAGAAACGTCAAAAAAATTTTAGTTTGAGATTTTCAGGTTAAAGTTTACGATTTTTGAAAAATACAAGTTAAAAATTTCAATTTTTGTATTAAAATTTAGGATTTTTGAGTTAAATGTTGAGGTATTATAGTTATTTAGAGTCAGTCAAAATGTATTTGTACTATTAAAAAATTATAT
>NZ_CP015793.1 GCF_001945665.1 Borreliella mayonii
AAAATATTTTTAATTAGTATTAAGCCATATAAGATTAAAGAAAAAATAAAATTAATAAATAAGGCCATTTAAACTAGATCTTATAAAGAAAATGTTTTAGTAACATTATTCTCTAATAATTTTAAAACAAAAATTAAACCAGTATCAACGGTGTTTACAGTGGATAATTAGTTGCTATTTTTCCTTAGTTAATAAATTTTGTATTTAAAATTCCACTTATACATATTGGTTATATAAAGGATTTTCCAGACATTGGTTCATTTTGTATTCCGAATATTTCATCTTGCAACCCACTGATATAGAAGAAGTTATAAAAAGCCAGCATCTTTTGAATTAGAAAGTAAAATAATATTAGCAAATAAATACCATCAAGTTCCTTCTTCTTTACTAATAATAGAATTATATTTTCGTCAAAATTGTCTGCTATTTATCCATTTTTTTGGGGGTTTTTCAGTCAAATTTTGCCAAGATACTTCTAAGGTATATCTTTGTGCTTTATTATAAGTTCTATATTTTTATGTAATATATAACACTTTTATGTCCAATTTTATATCTTTTAAATTTTTTTAGTTTAGTTTGGATTAAATTCGGCTACATTAAGCATTTTTATATCACGCTGTATGGATCCGCAATCAACTTTTTTGCTCTCTTTTTTGATAAGTTTGTCAATTATTCTGTAAATATCACATGCTGTGCATACGTAGTAGTATCATATATATTTTTATGTCAATTTGACAAAGTAGTATTTTTTTAATCAAAAAACTTGAGATTTTTTAAAATAAATAATATATGCTTTAGCTATGTTGAGTAAATATCTATAAAACAAAATAATTTATTTTTGATTTGCAATAAATTATTTCTAAAAATTACAAAATTTAAGAAATTTATTACTTGTCAATGTTGGCGTTAATTTTTGGGTTGTTTTTTTTGGTAAATGTATATTGTATATTTCTAACCTAAAAACTGCAGAATTAGAAGATAAAACAAAGCATCCTGATAGAACTAATTTAGAAAATTTACTTAATAAACTAAACCCAGGTCTATATATTACTATTCAACATGAACCTAGGCGAAGTAAATAGGGGCTTAGATCTCCTGACTATGTAGTTTAAATAAATGAAAGTATATTGGGCTATATTGAAGTTAAAAGAATTGAACAAAACCTAGATGAAAATCTAAAAAGTAAGCAGATTAGGAAATATAAAGAACTTTCAGGTAATATAATATACTTACAAACTATATTGAGTTTGTTTTAATACAAAATAAGAGGTTATAGAAAGAGAAGTATTAATATTTAAACATGATCTTGAAAAACTAAGCTTTAAGATTAACGACATTAAAGTAAATAAAATTATAAATATATTAAATAAATTTTTGAGCACTATACCTCAAAGAATTCGAAATATTGAGGAACTTGCTAGTTTTCTTTCGTATAGAACAAGAACATTGAAAGAATTAATAGAAGAGAATTTAGAGTTGAATATGTCTTCTAAAAAGACAAATACCTTGATTGCAACTTATAATATGTGTATAGTTTTTTGTTTTTTTGTTAATTTTTTCTTCTTTTATATTTGATACGTATTATTATGAATTATTATAAATTATAAAAAGAGAAAAAATTCTTTAATGTTAAAAGAGCTATACAGGAATTAAATATGGGAAGTGTTTAAGTATATAAAAATAGAAAAACCATTTATTCAATGCAACAGTAAATATAGTTTTATAAAGATTGAAGTAGAAAATGATAAAACAATGTATCATGCAAAAATAATGATGGAAGTTTACAAATTGGAGTTCATGATAAAAATATGTTTAGCTTATTATTAAGGGCTTTAATTAATCGATTAAAAGTTGAATAGATTTTTTTATATCCCATAAAATAATTAATAACTTTAATAAGTTTTAAAAATGTTCAGCAATCTAAGCTTTTTGTTACTAATGTTATTTTACTTAATATCATTTTCGTATATCTTTCTCATAAAGAAATAAAAACTTCACTTTACTTTACAAGTTTACCTTCACCTAAATTCCATAGAAATTATAAATGGAGAATTATTTTTTATTGAGACTTGCTAAAACAGTTTTTGCATGTTTAATAATTTTTTTTATTTCTTCTTTTTTCCCTATTGCCTCAATTCTTCTAAAAGAAAAAGATTCTAAATTGCTCAAAGCATTTTCTGCGTCAATTAGAGCTTGTCTAGATAATGCTAATGCATAATATTTATTATTTTTACTCTCTAATCTTTTAATAATACTTTCTTTTAGCCTTTTCTGAGCGCTATCAAAAAATAAAGCAGCAGATCTTATTATATTTTCTGCAATATCAATATTATTTAGAAGCTTCTCAAGTTTAATATCTATCTTTAAATTATTTTGCAATTGTGTTAGTTGATTTATCTTATCTCTATTTTCCCTATGATTTCCCATTAGTGACATTTTTTTATTTTTAATCTTTTCTTTCACATCAGACAAATCAGTTTCTATTAAAGTGTATTCATCTTTGAGTTCACACGCTTTTCCAATTAATTCAGAAAATTTAGAGTTTTCAAGAACATTCTTTAAACGTTTAATTGCTTCATCTGCTTTCTTTTCTTCGTTAGTATAAGGAATTAAATCCTCTTCTTTTATCTCTTTTTTTTGATCCTGCTTAATCGGTATGTTTGATATACCAACTTCATTATCAAATGATCCTGAATTCATCATCGCAGGTTTTACGGGAATAGCTAAATTTTTATATTCTTGCTCTCCAAGATTTTTAGTAAAATCTTTTTGCTCTTTTTGATTGCTATATAAATTATTAAAAGCATCTTTTTGAACACTGTCCAAAACCCTTTTTGCACCACCATTATTATTTTTTTGTTCTTTATTGTCTAATAATTTAGAATCCAGATTACAAGACATCAATCCTACAATTAATGGTATATATAAAAACAAATTTTTTATCATAAAATATCCACCTTTCCACTAATCAATAATTATCATTATAATGATAATATATCATTATATTTAAATTACAATTTTTCTATAAAAATGTTTTTTACGTATTAATCATTCATAAAATATCCAATAAATCGTGAATTACTATTCAATAATCAATGATTATTGAATTATTCAATTTTTTAATTTAAATATAATAAACTACATATGCACTATGTTTAAAAGCAGGTGTTATGCAAATTTTTATTAAATCCAAAAGAAAATAAAATTTATTTTTTTATTTATCTTTAATAAGATTTAAAAGGATACTTAAAACAAATGAAACCGTAGATAATTAAGATATAAAAAAGTAAAAACTAAATCAACTGCTTTATTTGAGCTGATTATATTTAAGCCATGGATTTTGTACCTAAATATACCAAATTTATAAATAAAATAGTGCTATAAAAGTAATTCCTACTTATTTATTATGTAACTTAAAACACGGAATTTATTCTTTGAAGTAAAAAAATTTTAAACCTAGAAGATAAAAAAATGTAAAAATATTTTGTTTTGATTTTTTTAAATTTTCAACATTAATACTAAGCTAGGGCTAGCTGTATTTTAAGCCCACAACCCCCATCTTTATTTCATATTGTTATAGTGAAAAATACTCCCCCCCATATATTTTCATATTTTATAAGATAACCTATGACATCAATGGCATCTAAAAACGTGCTTTTTTCTTTAATTCCAATTTTCTTAACCGCCCCCTAATTATTGGGGCATAGGCAAAAGATACACTTTTATCATATTCATTTTTAAAATCATAATTATCTAATATTTTATCAAGCAGGATAAAATCTTCTTTAGAAAAAGTTTTTTTGGCTTTTGCATAATTATGTTCTTTACGCTCTTTTCTAAGCTTATCTATATCTATGCCAGCATTTAAATTAAAGATTAAAAGCAAAAATAAACTTATTTTTTTATATAAAACTCTACAGATTTATTATTTACTACTTAATCTTTAGGTAAGTCAGCTAAAACTTGTTCTAATATTTGTTTAACCGTATCGTATTTACTTTATTTTTAGAATAAGATTCTTCAAACTTATCTCTAACTTTGTCTCCATATTTTTTAGCATAATCAATTTTATCAGAATCTAATTGTATTAAATAATCAAAAATTTGATCTGGATCACCATCTATAAGATTAGTTATTGCCTCAAACTGCTTGAATACAGGCATTTCAGAGTTTATTAATTTATTTTTTTAAGATATCCAATGATATCAACGGCATCTTAAAAAAAATACCTTTTTCTTTAATTCCGACTTCTCATAAACCCTGTTTAATTGCGGCTTTTCGAAGAATTAAGACATTAATATTAAAAATCAAAATTATCTTAAAATTAATAAATGAGGTTAATTATCTTAAAACACCCTTTCTATTTCTTTTTTTAATTTAAAATATTGTTGATCAATAGTAGGTCTGGGCATAAAAACAATATATTCATATGAATCTTCGCCAGAATACTTAATATCTGAAGAATATGATTCTCTTATACATGAATACAAAAAATACACTTTATTTTTAAATTTATTATTATGATCATTTTTTACCCCACCAAACAATCTAATCAATTCTCTAGATCACCCAGAACCTAAATCTAAAAAGAATTTGTCAAAATACTTCTCATTATAGTCAGGCAATGGGGGTATCTCCGGATAACTGCCATATTTTAAGTTATAGAGAGTCTTCTTTATATTATCCAGCAAACGATGTTCAGATGCGTATAATTTTAAATTAGAAAATTTGCCCTCAGTAATATATCATCAGCGCGCATACCACAATCTTCTAAATCATTAAAATCTATCAAAAAAAGTTTTAACAGCTTGTTCTTGTTTATCAGGCAAATAACAACCCAATAAAATTAGGGCTAATATTATTATACAAATTCTAAACGAAGTCTTCATATATACCCTTGCTCATCTGAATACCAAAATAAACTATAGAAATTTATTAAAGAACTATTCTTGCCAAACTTAAAAAGTTTTACTAATAAGATAGATTACACTAGAACTAACAAACATAATGTGCAAGCTTACACCAATTTTATCTTTTCCCAAGATTTATAAATACCAAAGCATTCTATTTTTATATAAGAGTATAATAATTACGCTTAATAAAAAAATTATTAACACATATAAAAATAATATAAACCTTTTCACAATAAAAATATTGGATATAACACAATATTATATTCTATTTAATATTAGATTATAAATCTTAGATTTTAATTAAGGAGAATATTTATGAAATATAACATTATTGCGAGCTTATTTGTTTTTTTATTTTTAGCTTGCAATCCAGATTTTAACACTAATCAAAAAAATATGAAGTGTCAATCTAGTAAAAAAGGGTTAAAATCTAATAAAAAATACTAAAATCCAACAAAAAAGGATTAATCCCTAAAACAGAAATAAACCCAAATCAAGAAGAATTCTCAAATCAAGAAGCAAGCTCCAAAAAAGAAGAAGACATTAATACCCAAACAAAAAACACACTGTTTGATGATTTAAGAAATTTAATAGAAAAAGCTAAAGCAGATAATGATAAATATGTACAAAAATTGAAAGAAGAATCTTCAAACCAATATGGAATACTGGCTTTCAAAAGAGCTGTTCTGGCTAGACGGAACAAGTGAACAGTTATCCTCAAATACCGAAAGATCTAAAACCTACAGAAAACGAGCTTATAGCATCTTAAATGCTATTGATGACGATGCCTTAAAGAATTTTTCAGAAATTGTAATGGCATCAGGCCAAACACAAGGAATATTTAACAATCTTAACTCACTTGGAGGTGCTTTTGAAAAGATAGTTAATTTTCTGCATCCCAAAAAAGACAATCTAGAAAAATCAGAGATTTCGGCCTTAAAAAGGCTTAAAGATTCTTTGGAAAATTTTTTAGAGACAAAAAAATCGCTTCAGAAATGCTGTACAAGTTCTTATTAGACTATAAAAATAATATAAATCGTATACAAACAGATGCAAATGAACTTAAATCTCATGCAAACATACTTTTTAATCAACTGACAAAAAAATAGAAGAAGCAGAAAAGCTAAAAAATGACATATGTTCAATAGAGAACCTTTAATTTATCTATTATAGATTGAAATTGTCATAATGTAAGGGCCTATCTTTTATTAAAGATAGGCCTAAGTTGTAGTAAACTGCTATTTTTATAATCACTGATTATCGAAATAGCTTATTATCTCATCCCATGATGGCTTTTTAAGCTCTACAAAAACAGCAATCCAACAGCGCGAATATAAATCCTATAAGCCTTGCTTCAGACGATTTTTGCCTTAGTTTTTATTTTTTTCATAAGAAGAAGACTTAGAATTTAGAGTTGCATTTTATATTTCTATCATGCAAATCGATTACAACTACCTACAAGTCCACAATAATATTGCTTGATTTTAGAATGATATTTTTAATATCATAATTGCTACATAGTTTGCTTTATGGAAACTGAATCATCAATACTTTCCCCAAAACATCCATTTTTGAATGCCTTTAATTGATAAGCTCTTTATTGCCAATATCCAAGCGCTGCCCTACTACTGAAATGTAATATTCATTATAAGCAACTTTCTCTACTACTACATTTTTATTATGTATTAAACAAAAAATTAAAAACCTAATATATTATTTTAGTTTTTCAGGCATTCTTGATAACAAAGTTATTTGATATTAGTTTGAATTCTTGTAAATTATTTGTGCATACCATTTACTTTATTATAAAATAAAATTTCCCTTTAATATATTTACCGTACTTATCTAATTTAATTTTCTGTGTTTTTAAAGCATTTTTGTTTTTCATGGTTTGACTTTCAATCATAGATAATAATAAGCTTATTTATAATATTGAGAACATTATCTAAAATAGAATATTAAATATATAAAAGTTAGTTACAAAAAATTACCATAGTGGCATAAATAATAAAATTGAACTGATAGGATTTATATAAAATATAAACAAAAACTTTATAAATTTGATTATTATAAAAAATTTGAAGATTTTCTTAAAAAGTTTATCATAGAAAGAAGATAAGCATTATTAATGTTTATTATTATAAAAACCCAAAATAATACAAATTTAATCCTAGCAATAAAGCTGGGTGGGATCTTGTTTTTTAGATAAAGTTTTAAAAAACTTTAAAAATATCTTAAAACTTATAAAATTAAAAGCCTATAATGCCACACTTTTGTTATCAAAAATTACTTATTTAACCTAATAAAAGTATCTTTTTATTCTGTTAAGCTTATTGTATATTCTCTAATATAAGACTACAATTAATCTATACCAATTGAGGAGAATGTTTTTATGAAAAACAAAATAATTTTATTTATCTATGTTTTTTTACTTTTAACCAGCTGTACTGCCAACCATGACATTGAAAAGGAAATAAAAAAACATGTTGATAAAACAAAACATGTTGATAAAACAAAACATGTTTATAAAACAAAAAACGAATATATTAATGAGATAAAAAATTTAATATCAGCAACTAAAGAAAGCATCGACAAACGCAAACTACAACAAACTGAGCCAACGGATCAAAGCCCTGTAGATGGTAAAAATGGGGAGAAAGTTTTTGAAATAGATAAAAGAGCTTACGACTTTATAAATAGTTTTTTAACAGATGATGAATTTGATCAATTTGCAACAATATTTAATAAACCAAAACTATCACCAGGCAAAGTATTAAATAGCATAGCAATTTTAGAACTTAATCTGGAACAGATAATTAATCACCTAGACTCAAAAAAAGATACCTTGGATAAGGCAAATACCATGGATTTAGAAAAGATCAAAAATTCTCTTAAACAATTGTTTTCTATAAGGAATTTTTTTTCAACAATCATAAAAAAGACCTTATTAGATCATCAAAACAATAACGGTTCTATAAAAACGGATGATTCTAAATCAGAATCCTATTTCAATACAATATTTAATCAGTTTAATGAAAAAATTCAAAAGGTTAGAAGTCTGAAAAAAACCATATTAGCAATACCTATTCCAGCATTATAAATAAAAATTTATTAATACAGGGGTTAAAGTAAATTAGGCCTTTAAATATATGGGTCTAATAAAAAAGTTTATTAAACCCTTGTTAATATTACTTTAATCAAACACATTAAAATTTTTACACAAACATAAAAACAAATTATACTTGAAATTAATTAAGAAATGGTAAATAATTAAACCTTAAAAAAAATAAAAATTTCAAAACCAATTATTTTAATAATAAAACAAACCCAATAACAGATTTACTTATAAAATAAAAATCTTTACTGTTAATTTCGAAAAGATTAAATAGACATTAAAAGATAAAATTTAATAAATAATGTTTATTGGCTTCAAAAGTATTCTGGAAACTGCCAAAATTAAAATCTAAGATTTAAATGAACCAGAGGGGTTTTTAGAAAAACTGAAAAATATCTTAAAAGGATAAAGGATTTAAGAACAATTAAAGAATCTGCAAAAAGCTTGAAAGAATAGTACACTTGTTTTATTAAAATAATCAAGTATATCTAAATTTTTGAACCGGTATTACTAAATTAGTATATTAATTTATAAAAATTAAATTTTTAAAAATGTAGCAAACAATTTATAAATAAGTACATTAAATACTCCTAATTTTTTGTAAAATTACAATCAAATAAAAAATAATAAAAAAGTGCAAATGATAGAAGTAATCAAATGCACAACGTTATTTGCTTTACAAAAGTATCCTATAAAGATTATTTATGCTCTCAAAGTTTTTGAATTTTGAAAAAATAAATATTAAGAATCTACTTCACAAATGAAATATGCTATTTTGGAAATGAACAAATTTGGTAAAAATTAATAGTGGATATATAGAATAGATTCTAAAACAGTTCAAGCTGCAATAAATTATTTAATTTCATTAATTAAATAATTTATATTTAATTAGATAAAGGAGAGTATTTATGAAATACAATATAATTGCAAATATATTTATTTTCCTATTTTTAGCTTGCAATCCAAATTTTAACACTGAATAAAAAGATATTAAATATCCACCTACAGAAGAATCAAAGCCTAAAATAGAAGAATCAAGGCAAGAAGAAGCAGAACTTAAGAAAAAACAACAAGAAGAGGAAGAACTAAAAAACACACTACTTAATGATTTTAAAAATTTAATCGAAACAATTAATGCGCATAAAGAAAAGTATATAAAAAGAATGGAAGAAGAACCCGAAAATAAATACGGAGTAGAGGCTTTTTGGAAATTGAATTGGGGAGAAGGGACTGAAAGACTATCTGACAACACCGAAAGATCTATAAAATTTAGAGACGTACCTATACTATTTTAAGCACACTGGATATTGATGAATTAAAGGGATTCTCTGATATTATTATGAAGCAGCGCCCAATATACGGAACATTTAGTAGCTTTAGCATTCTTGGAGAAGTTCTTGACATAGTAAGTGACCGACCTATACCCCAAAAAAGACAATCTAGACAAGCTAGATATTTCAGATTTAAAGACGCTTAAAAATTCGGTTGACAAAATATTATCTATCATAAAAAGTGTCTCAGGAATGTCAAAACAACTTATATTGGATTATAAAAACAATAAAGATCTTATACAAACAGACATCAATGGGGCTTAAACCCCATGTAAGTAAATTTGCCAATGAATTTAAACAACAAGCTGCAGAAGCAAGAAATCTACAAGACTTATAGTGTCAACATATATCCCTTAAATTTAACTTTTAAAGTTTATTAAAAAAATTTAAAAACAGTATATTTAAGTTTATGTGAAAAAATATTTTATCTATTTGAGTAATTATTAGTATTAATATTGTTTTTGGCTTAGAAATTCTTGCATTCCTTTCTACTGAAAGAGTTTTCACAGATATAATAAAAAATATATTTAAACCCGATAAATTAATTTAATTACATCTATTTACAGTTCATATAAATTATAGGTTAAAAATTATTTTACTTTCATTAAACAAAGAATCTTTTATCATTTATAGAGATGAATGATAAAAGATATACGGTTTAATCTTACGCAAACTATAATCTATCTATTTTTCAGCTTTTTCTATTATTTCTAAATTTATACACCACAATAATAGATAATGTACAAAAAAATAAGTATTAATAAAACAAATGTTATTTATAGCACTTAGAAAATTAGTTAAAACCGAACATGTGGCTAATGCTAAAAATGAAAATATACAGGATATTATACTATTAATAGAAGTTATAATTCCTAAAACCTTTGAATCTATATTTTTTCTTAAAAAGTATTCTAAATTATTAGAATAAATAGCAATTAAAATTACTAAAAATGTGATTGTTGCAACAAATATGTAAATATGCGAAACTATTTTTATTAAAACTGATAATAAAGATATTATGGTTAAAATAAAATAAATATCATATTTTGAATTTTTAATTTTTCTAAATACCCATGCTCTCAAAATATCTGATAAACGAAATAGCACATAGATAATTCCAATTATACTAATAGATATGGGTTTGTCAATAAAAATTGCTTGCTAGTATAAATAAAAGGGTTGATAAAAAAATTGAATAGAGCCAATCAAAATAAATAATTCTAAAAGTTCTTTGGATTTTAATAATGTTATTATAATTTTTTTAAACTTTATAAAGATACAAAATTAAATCTTCTTTACTATGATTATGATCTGTATTTTTATCATTTGGTATAAAAAAAATTGTAATTAAAGACGCTAGAAAATATATTAATAATTAAATTAGGTAAATCTTTATATCAATGCACGAATATAGTACACTTCCGATGTATCCTCCTAAAATAGCATCAATACTTAGGATTATTTTTGTAAATGATATAAAAGCTTTTAGCTTTTTTGAGTTATTTTGATATATTTTGGTAAAGCTAATGGCAATCGTACCGTTAATAGCAGCCGACATCCCATATATAAACCATGAAACACAAATAAATACAAATGAAGAAGTTTCAAAAACAATAAAATAAGAAGCCATTGATAGAAAAATTGATACCAAGTAAACAATTTTTCTATCAAAAATATCTGATATTATGCCTGATGGAAATTCAAAAATAATAATTGCTGCCATATAACAAATTTGTACCATAGTAATATCTTTTAGTGATAAACCCTTGTTTATTAAAATAATAGTTAATACAGCATGCGGCAAAGTTCTTGCAAGTTCTAACAAAAATAAGGAATAAAAATAATGTTTGCTTTCTATCATAAATCTTTATTATAATCTAAAAAATTAATTTTTTAGATTTATTGTTAAGGCAAAAATAATATCAACAATAATAATAATCAATGTAATTATATAGTTTTAAAACCAAAATCCATTAATACTATCAGCAATTCTATTAAAAGAAAAAATGCAAATATTAGTGTTTGTAAAACACAATATCACATGATGCAACTTAGTATATTTTTAATAAAACTGTATTATTAAATATGAATAAGTTACCTTATTGCTTTTTAAAAAAGATTACTTTTTTGATTTTAATAAAAATTATTATTTTTAATATTTAAATTCCTATCTTATTGCTATTATTGCTTTTAAATATACATCAAAATATAGGACGGCTCTTAATGAATAATCAAATTAAATTATTAGATTAATAATTTAATTTTTAACACCTTTGTCATTTTCTTTTTTTAACAGAGCCTTGCCAAAAGAAAATGCTTATAACACCGCAATGTTATCGCCAATTTAGAAAAAAGTATTGGGAAATTTTATCAATTAATTTTTTAATCCTTTACCGCCTTTTTATAATAATTTGAAATTATTAATAATCTAAAAAACAAAAAGAATCAACATCAAGCAATCCTTTGTCATTTATCTTTAAATGGGGAACCACCGTTAAAGACATAAAAGATAAAGTCATTAAAGGGTCATCAAGCTGCGAGCCTAAAACATTTTTACAAAAATCATTTAATATTATATATTGTGAAGCTATTTCTTTGGCTGGAAGAGTACTCATTAATCCAGAAATGGGAAGTTTCATTATTATCGTTTTTTCATTGTTTAAAGCACATAAACCTCCTTTATTTTCGATAATTATATTTGCCGCTTTACACAAGTATTCATCGCTAGTTCCAACAACTATAATATTATGAGCATCATGAGCAACTGTACTCCCTATGGCACCTTTTCTTATTCCAAAATTTTTTATAAATCCTATAGAAATTTTACTATTGTCTTTATATCGATTTATTACAGCTATTTTTAAGATATCTTCGGCAATATTAGATTGAAAATCTGGAGCCAATAAATTGCTATCAATCATGGTTTTATGAGTAATAATTTGATTGCTGATGCAATTGATTACTGGAATCATTTTATTTTTAGTGGAAAATTTAAAATCCAAAATAGATTTTTGACTACAATTAAAATTGTTTATAGGAATCTCATTTATTAATGGAATTAATGATATGCCATCATTAAACACTAATTTGCCATTAATATAGGTTTTATCTATTTTGAATGTCTTAATGTCTTTAGTAATTATAAAATCAGCAGGATCCCCTATTCTCAATAATCCCACTGGGATTTTATAGTGTAAAACGGGATTAATGCATGCTATTTTTAAAACATCAAAAAAGTCGTGCCCATACTCTATTGCGCGAGCTACTATTAAATTAATATGTCCATGCAGTATATCATTTGGATGTACATCATCAGAACAAAACATTAAAGAATCACAATATTTTTTAGAACATTCACTAATCAAGGGATGCAAAGATTCAAAATTTTTAGCAGCACTTCCTTCTCTAATTATTATTTTCATGCCCAAAGATAATTTATATCTTGCATCTTCTATTGTTAAGCATTCATGATCAGTGCTAATCCCCGAAGACACATACTTTAAAATTGAATTGGAGGACAAATCAGGAGCATGCCCATCAACAACCTTATTGCGCTTTAATGCAGAATTTATTTTATTTATAATTCCAACATCTTTGTTAATCACGCCTTTAAAATCCATTACTTCAGCCAAATAGTAAATATCATCTAATTCCATCAACTCATCTATATCTTTATCATTTAATACATATCCCGAGGTTTCAAATTCCGACGACAAAGCGGGCACACAAGAAGGAGCTCCAAAAAAAATTTTAAACTCGGTTTTTTTAGAATTATTTATCATAAAATTAATGCCATCAATACCATTAACATTCGCTATTTCATGAGGATCGCTTATTGTCGCTACAGTGCCATGTTGAACTACTAAATGAGCAAAGTTTGACGGAATAAGAAAAGAACTCTCTATATGTATATGTGAATCAATAAATCCTGGCAGCACATATTCATCCAATTTTGTATTAATTTTTTCTATACTCACAATATGACCATTTGCAATTGCTATACTAGCTGGATAAATTTCTTTATTAAAGATATCAATATAATTGGCTTCAATTTTAAATAAATCCATTATTTATTCCCTCCTAAAAACTTTTTGTTCATAATATACTCTAACTTAAAATTTTCAACTTCAATTATAGTGCAAAGTGTCGTTATATTTAATTGCAATTATACTTAGAATAAAAAAACACCGATATTTGTTGTATACAATAAAAATCAAAGATAATTTTTGGAGAAAAATTAATAAACAAGGAGTTATTACCAGCGGTTAAAAGAAAATTGTTTTTACAATAAAAAAGAAAAAATAATTTTAATTCTCTTTATTTGAAATTAAATAACAATAATATTTCCAATCTCTTGTTCTAAATTTATAGGGTTTTATCCATACTTAAAATAACTTCTGAAAAAACTTTGTTTAAATAATCTCCCAATTTTACTATTTTAAGGCTTTATGAAATCTTTATTACTAATATAATCATTTAATAATCACTTAACAAGTCCTTTAAAAGTTGTTCTTAAAGCTAAAAATTTTCAAGACAAATTTAAACCCTTTTAAGATCAGGAATATCTAATAACATTAAGTTATTTTTTTTAGCAAGCAACAATCTAATTATTGCCTCAAATATAAATTAAAATTCTATACCCGCATTTTGCATTATTTTATTAGCAATCTTCTTAATACTATATACATCTAAATTTAAAATTAATCCTAGTTCTTTCAACTCACTTTAATTGTAATCTAAAACTGCATACAAACATCTTCTAGCTATTTTAAATTCTTCTACATTATCAGCAAGTGTTTTCTTTAATATAGACCAGCTAGCATTTTTAAATGGAAAATTATATTGATTAGATGGCTCACTCTTGAATTTTTCATAAGAATATTATATTAATATTATTATTTTCATAAATACAGCCCTTAAAATGATTCCATAATAAATCCTTAAAGCCATAATATAAACTTATTATAAGTAATAAATAATAATAACAAAATAAAATATAATTTAAAAATGATTTTTTCAATATTTCAAAATTTTAAATAATTGTATGCTATCCCTAAACACAAGATTATAGAAATAACTTCTTGCTTTACTCCATGATGAATTTTAATTGCTTTAACTAGCTTAACTTATGTAACTGTCTTGGCTTTTATTTTTTTATAATAACAATAATTTTTAAGATTAACAGCTGTATTATATTTATATCATACGAAATATAACAATTAACACAAGTTTATTTAATCTCAATATACTTTGTTTTGTAACTTGGCATTTTATTATATAAAAATTTCATACGTCCAAATATCTTATAATATATATGACAAATAAATTAATTTTTAATAATCATTATACATTCTATTAACCCTCCCTACTTTCAATGCCCACATATAGACATAAATGTATAAATTAAGAAATTTTGTTATGTCTTTATTAAAAACATTTAATTTATATTTTTTATAAAACATCATACTTGATGGATTCATAAAATTTTGACCTACTAAAATGTATTCGTATTTATTAATATTAAGCAATATGTTAAAATAAATTTAAATATAACAATTCTAATATATCTAATATATTATTTATTATTGATTTTAGGAGACTAATTTATGTTTAGGGGAAAAGAAATATCTTTCTTATTATTTTCGTTACTTTTGTTTATATCATCAATTATAATTTCTCACGGAATAAAAAACATCGGCACTAAAAATGGAAATTATATTACGGTTAAGGGACTTAGCGAAAGAGAAATTTTATCAACATCTTCTAGTTGGGAGCTTAGATATAGATTAACTGGCGATACTATTAATGATATTAATAAAGAAAATAATTTAAGCTTGTCTAAGATTAAAAGCTTTTTTTTAAAGCATGGATTTAGCGAAGACCATATAAAAATGGGATTTATGGAATTTCATGAAGAGAATTACAAAGAATCTCTTTATAAGTATAGAGCACATATCTCTTTAACTGTTAATACAAAAAATATTGAGAAAATGGAAGCAGCAGAAAAAAATATTGCTGAGCTTTATAATCAAGGCATATTAATTAGCAATAGCGGGGGCCCAAGATATTACTTTGATAATATTAATGATATAAAACCCGAAATGTTAGCAGATTCAATTAAAAATGCAAAATTGGCAGCTTTAGAATTTACAAAACATTCAAGTTCAAAATTGGGAAAAATTAAAAATGCAAATCAAGGATATTTTGAATTTCTTCCAATCGATAGAAGCTTAGGTGATCAAGAGCGTTATCCAAAAAAAATATTAAGGATCGTTACAACTGTTTCTTATTATTTGGATTAATATTTGGCAAAGCTATTATTTCTAAATAAAATCATTGAAATAACTTATAGTTTCATTCCGTGATGACGCGATCTATAAGTTAGATATTTACTTTCTTTGTATACACATAATAGAAAAAACAATTCCACCTAAATTTATATGTTTTTATAATTAAATCACGGGTGGATAATCCTTTTGCTTTTAGTTAATTAGTTAAAACCATTTTTAGAAAATTTAATTTCCATGCCCAAAAGACCATTTAAATTCCCTACAAAAATTATTTGTAATACAAATAACTTTATGGTGCTGGTTTTTCTGTGGAAGCTTTTGTATGTTTAATTTCAGCTTTAGTATCTTGATTCTTAATATTTCTTTCAGTCTGCTTACAAGCAATTATTAAAAATAAGGAAAGGAAAATATAATTAAATTATATTTTCCTTTCCTTAAGATAATTTTACTACATTCTTTATAACTTTTATATGTTTGATTGAAGACAAAATAGCATTTTAAAAACATTTTGATTTGTATTTAAACTTTTACACCTTGCAGCATTATATTAAACTAAAGATTGCAAAGAATCTTCTACCTATAATTTATATTAAATTTGAAAGGATATGAATTTGCAAGCAAATTATTGGCTTTAAATACGTTTTTTAATGATACTAATAGAAATTTTTCAACAAAAATAACACAATAACTTATAGATAAAAATAAAATTTCTAATAATACTTGCTTAAATAAGCTAGAATGCTTTTTATTATAAGTTTAAGAATACTATTTTTAAATTATTTTTAAATCTAAATATTGAGATTAAATTTTGCAATAAATTAACATCATTCTTATTGTAATTAAACTTATCAAAGATGATTTTTTGTAAATAATATAAATTAAATATTTTAAATAAAAAAACTAAATTTCTTCATTTATGGATATAAAGAAAGAAATATTTGCTTTTAATATAAAAATTGCTTCTTGCATGAGAAAATTTTAAATCAAATAAAAATTTTTTACATAAATCAATTTTTTACCTTGTAAATAACTATAAAAATATGTAAATAGAAGATCTTTCATAATAGAGAATAAATGCAGATATTCATCTTAAAATTATTATAAAGAAATCAAATATTTTCTGCGCATAAAATATTAAAATTTAGTCACGGGTAAAGAGTTGGAAAATTTAGGATTTAGAAAGTTTATTAAAGCACAGGGTGACAATATTGCTGTTTTATATAAAAAATAAGCTAATGGCGTTGACAAATATAAAGGTGATTTAGAGCTTTTAGAAATTAAAAGCAATGATTCTAATTATATGAGCAACACTATTGCTAAGTACAATAAAAATGGCAATTTTTTAATTAGTAAATATTTGGTTTTTCTTTTTATAGTTCTTCTTTTTTTAATCTATTACATTTATTTCTAAATTTTTCTGGAATTTATCGTCTAGTGCAGGATCATTGATGGCTTTGGGTTTTGATCAATAATTAAATTAGCATTCTTTTTTGAGCATTAATATTTGATATTTTTTGTTTATTAAATTTACAACTAAAAAAGAACAATACGAATAAAAATTTTAATACTATTGAGGAAATTCATCAATAATCCTGGGTTTTTGTTTTTTTAAGTTATCTTATTTAAATTAAGAATATAAAGACGAAAACACATTTGATATTCAAACCGAAGTTGTAATTGCTATTTTTAATAAATATAAAGAAAACAAACACACTAGCCAGTATTTACTAAGGTAGTATTAAAGGTAAAAGAGATTATTATATTCTTTGTGACTTTCTTTAAAAACAAAATCATCATTTTTTTGCTTTGCTATTTCATTTTGTTCAGTTTTAATAGCCTATATTTTTACACCTACATCTTTATTACCGCTATAAAAATTTTATTTTAAAAAAAGATATTTATTAATTATAATAACAATATTATTAGAAAATAGTTAATAAAAATTTAATGTATACTTTTAAACAAAGAATATATTAAATTAAGGAGTATAAATTGAAAAAATATATTATTAATTTAAGTTTATGTTTATTATTATTTTCATGTGATCTTTTTTCAAAGGATTCCAGATCAAGCCAAAAATATAATTTTAAAGTAAAAGCTAAATCGATTTTAAATCCCACTAATAAAGAAAATATAGATAATGAAAAAGGTGCCAATACTACACTATATATAAAAGAAGAAGATAGCAGGATTATAGTTAAAGATTGTACTAATAATCAAGAACTTTTTAAAGTAAAATCTAAAAGAAGACATGATTTTAAAAAAGCTATGCTTCTTGGTGTTAAAACAGATCTAAAAGTTATAAATATTGGCAATAATAATAAAAAATTAAATTCTATAAAAAAACAAAAAGATAATATTTTATTAGAATTTAAAGATAATAAGATATATGTAATTCGAATATCTGAACTTAAAAAACATTTACTAAAAAGTAAGAAAAAACCATTATTAGGAAGCCCTGTGCCGGGAGGAGGAGATGCAGAATTTGTAGATGACCCTGATGGCAGAATAGAAGCAGAATTAGAAGGAGAAAAAGAACAAGAAATAATAGACAGAGAAGATTTCGGGGACGAAGAAGACGAAGAATTAGAAGAAGAAATAATTGGAAAAGAAAAATCTAATGATTAAAAATAAGATTTTGCATTTTAATAAAAAAGAAGCTCCTATTAATAGGAGCTTCTTTTTTATTAAAATGCAAAGTACTACAACTGCCACAAGTCCACCTAACATAACTTAATTTTAGAGGTATATTTTGATATCACAATTAAATAGTTTGCTTTCTGGGAAAATATCTATCTATCTTGTATAAAGAAAATCTACAACACGAGCATTTATAAGACAATCGCATTACAAGATCATACCATCTTAAATTATTGATACTTTTCCTAAACATTCCTTTTTACATGATTTTAATTGGCAAGCTCTCTATTGCTATGTTTTTATAATTAGCTGCAAAGTAATAATATAATAAAAGATCTCTTTTTGTTATTTTGATAGGGTTTTAGCATTTCATAAGTTCATTTTCATTTTTAAATAAATATTTAAGATGGTTAATTTTATCGCTTTTGCTACTTATTAAAAAATGATTAATGATCATATCAATAACAACTATCCCCTTTTTTATTATCTTTAGTTTTATTGTCATTTTTAGTGTCTAAATATTCAACTGCTACTGAAATAACTATTGTTTCTTTTAATTTGCCTGGCTTGAGCTTTTAATTCATATATTTGGATGCCTTATACTTCTAATAAAGAGACAAATTGTCAAGCTCAGAAAGTGATTTACTATGGGAAATGCCCTTGTTTTTATTCATCAAGCTACTACAAATATTCAATATTAAAATTAAGTGATATAAACTCTTTACAATAGAACTACTTGATATTGAAAGTATAAAAAATTCAGCAATTTAATTTTGCTTAAAACATAAATTATTTACCATGTTAAAAACAAAAGCGGTTTTATCAACATTGGAAAATACTCTAATTATTAAAAAATTCAACTTATTAAGCCTAACAACACTAATAGCTTATCGCCCTATGCTATATTCCCTTATAATAAATACGAACACCAATTTTTATTATAGATCCACCCGCAGCATATTTTAACGCACTTTCAATATATTTATTTTTATATTTACCTTCAACTTTGTAAAATATGCCACTTACAAAATAACCTTTTGTTCTCTAAAAAGAACATTTGATTTATCTATTTCAAAATTGTTTTTTTCTGAAGTAAAGTTTTCTTCACTCACTTATAAGTATTTTTATGCCTATCTTTAAACCAATCCACTAAATCTATAAAATCATTGACCTTAAAATTAGGACTCATAAACCATATTTTATTTTTTTATTTTAATTTGAATTTAGCTAGGTAATTCCAATATGCCTTTTTTATATAATATTAATTTATGATATACATATAGCATTCAAGATTAATCGGCATATTTTTATAAGCAATTAAGTTATTTAAATACTTCTTTAGTTTTAATTAAGTAGCAATGGAATTTTTATTTGATAGTTGGCATGTTTTTCTTATACTCTTCAAAACTTTTTTTGTAGCTAAATTTAACTTTTCTTTTTCTTTTTTTGTTTATTGAATCTAATTTAATAATTTTTAATTTCTTTTTTTGATCATTTTTTTGCATTATTTGAAGTATTTTTTTGTTTCGTTTTTTTTAGAAAAGCTTTCTACAGGATTCTTATTTATCTTATCATTACCTTCTATATATTTATTGGACATGAAATTTGATAGGAGTGAATTTAATAAACAAGAGCTTTAAAAAACAAAGTTATCAATATCTTATTTAAAGATAGAAACTATTATTTTATCTTATACATATTCTTTAATTTTATTTTCAATAAAGTTTATTATAATTGCTATTATATTTTTCCAAATGTTGAAATTCATCTTATAAAATGGAAACTCCAATTAGCTTTGTCTAAGCCTTTATAAAACGAAATCACTAAATTTATTTTTACAAGTTTTTTAATGTCTTTTCACATTATTATTTTAGCAACCTATTATACGCTAGCATTAAATTAGCGCTATCTACCATATCTCTAATAATTGATTTTTAGTTTTTTAATTATATATACCCGTCTTATCTTGCCTTAATAAAACCAAGATACTTTTAGAAATTTATAGCATTCTATTTATTTTTGGTAATATTGGAACTACGCCTAGCATTAGATTTTTTTAGATTCAAATTATATTTTTCTGATTATCGACAATTTGAGTGTTGTTTACTATAATAACAGCATTATATCTGTTATATAAAAATCAAAATAAGGCTCTTTTGTTTTCATGGAGTATAGATACCTTTTTGCAAATATCAACTCTTTGGTTTAAATATTTTTAAAGGGGGCTTGTAGTCTTGATTTTTAAATTGATTTTAAATATTTAAGATTTTTTTATGAGTTTAAATCAATTGTGTTTTTTAGCTTTTAACATTTAAATCCATACAGTAAAAATAATTAATTTATAGATGCCTTGAGCTTTAAAAAAAGAAAAACTAACTAGTTAAAATTCTTTATAATTTTTATTTGAAAAACCCAGCAATTAGCGAAACAATAGATCACAATATACCTTTTAAGGCATTTTCGGCCTCTCTATAATAAATTTCTTTCAAAGAAGGCTCTAAAAGGTCATTTATAAAAACTTTTATACTATTTGAAAAGTGAATTTTACCTTTTATATATTTACCATATTTTTTGTACAGCACATCCTCCACCTCCTTTAGGGTATTCCTATTTTTAATAAATTGGTTTTCTATAATAGAAATATTATATTTTTTATTTTTAATGTTTTGAATATTATTAATGGTTTCCGTTAAAATAGAAAAGCTTTCTATTGACCATCTTTCTACTTGAACTGGGATTATAATATGGTCTGTAACATTTAAAGCATTCTTTAAAAGGAAATTTCTACTAGGAGAAGTATCTATTATAATATAATCAAAATCAAAACTTTTAGTGCTTTTATTTAATCTAAATTCTAAAATAATTTCTTTATAATCTATATCATCTGTGTTAAATTTTTCTAAAACAGGATGAGAAGGAATTATAGAAATGTATTCATTAACTTTGTTTTCACATTTATCAAAATAGGCATTTCCCTTCAAAAATTCATAAATATTATGTTTTTTAATATTAGAAATATATTTATTAAAATAAGAGGTTAAAGAATTTTGTGGATCTAAATCAATTAATAAAACTTTTTTACCTAATTCTTTTAAGACATAAGAAAAAAGTATAGAAAGTGAGCTTTTCCCGACCCCTCCTTTTAAGCTTGCAAGTGTAATTATAATTGGTTTTTTTTGATCCATTTATTTATAATCCCTCCATCTTTTACTTTTTTATCATAAAATTCATATACTTTTTTTTCCATTTTTTTTAAGTGTGATAAATTAAATTGATAATAATTAGTGTTTTCTTTATTTTTTCTTAGAAGTGTTCTCAAGGACTGAACATATGCTTTAATAGAGCCATTTTTAAAAGCAAATTCTATATAATAGAGTTTTTTTATTGCATAAGTTTTATTATTTTCTTTTTTAAGAAAAAAGGGTTTATCGAGTCTATCATGCCTATATTTTATTTCTAAGAACTTGTCGTCTTCTCTTAAAGGAAAAAGATTAAAAAAAAGAAAATATCCATTATTGTTAAATTCTTGGAAAGTAAGTCTCAGTCTTTCCCCTTTGTTTGTAATTTTAAAACCAACCAGGTGTTTAAATATTTTTGTACAGTATATTTTTCTACTATTTATTTCTTCTATTTTATTAAATATAATTCTTTTTTCTATATTATTTTTTTCGTTTCTGAGTTTTTCAAGTAAACTACTGCTCAAATTTTAATCCCTTTGTCAAAATGTTAGACAAAATATTATTAGCTATTATTCCAGCATGCCCCAAAAAGCTTGTTATTTTATTTGATTTCCATTTAGTAATATAATTATCTTTAAATTTTCTTGCAAGAATGTAAAAATCGGTTTTATATGGCACGACTTTTCTCATAAAGTGTATTTTATGTTTATAAAGGTTTAGTTTGGATAAGAAAAATTCTTTAATATCTTTTACCTCATAATCATGTTTTAGATAATTTTTAAAATCTTTATAGTTTGATAGTTCATTTTTTAGCATTCTAATTGGTTTTTTAGTATTAAAAATTATTGATTTAATTCGTTTAAAGAAAGAGCTTTCTATAGAATTCTTGCCATTTATATTTATATATTTTTTATTATATACAGTGACATTTTTAATGATATTTTGAGGCTTAGAAGATTCTTTATTTTTTCTTAAAGTATCTTTTTCTTCCTTTATTTTTTTAATTAAGTCTGTTTTAGTGATGCTAAAATATGCTTCAATCAATTTATGTGCAATAGGTGACACTTTATATATACAAAGCTTTCCTTTGAATTCTCCAAAGTTACTTGAAAATGTTAGTATTTTTTTTTCTAATGCTTTTAGCTTGACTAAAAATCTTAAATCTGGTCTTAGGGTATTAATTGTAGTTTCTTTTTTATTTTCTTTATGTATATTTGAGTTTAGTGCTCGAAGTATATATCCTTGATGATGATGATATAGAATTCCTTTTAGTTCATCAGAACTAAAAGGAATTCTATATATTGATACATTATATTTTTCCCCAAATTTTTTATTTAAGTAAGCAATAACTGAATTTTTTTTAAGTTTGCAGTTTTTTGAAGGTGGTTTATTGGCATTAATTTGGTGATTATGATTAGATATGGCAGTTTTCATTTTTTGTCTCCTAGTTTAATGTGTATTTAATTATTAATTAACATAAATTATAATATATAAAATATTTAATTTCAACCTCTGTTAAAATTAAATCTAAAAAATCATTTTTAAGAATATTTAAGCCAAGGGACTACAGTTTTTCTGTCAAAAAACTGTAGTTTTATATAAATAATTAGTATGAAACTTTTTAATAAATTTGATTAGAAATAGAATGACAAATAATATTCAAATTGTCATGAATCTAAAAAATATATTTTCTTGACCTGCTATTTTTAAATCAAAGAGCATAGAAATAGCGTCTTACATCGTTCAGAACTGAACGATGTAATTTATTGTTAATATTTATTTTTTACCAAAAAAATAAATATTAACACAAATTTTAATTTGTGTTAATATTTATTCACAGATTGGCGGCATAAGATTTATAAATAGAAATGCGTGCTTTAAATCAAAAAATAAATATAGAAGGACAAAATGGGGAAAAAAGAAAATAAAAAAGAAATGATTTTAAATGACAGATTTGAAGATTTCATTGACAAAAGTCAAGATTTAAATAATAATCAAGATGAAAATTTAATAATTTATAAAGATTTAAAAGACCAGTTAAAGCTTAATTTAAAAGATGATATTGACAATAAAATTCAAAGAATGAAAATATTATATGAAATTAAACAAAAAGAACTTTATAAATACGATGGGTTTAAAAGCTTTGAACAATTTATAAAATCTTTTATAATTGCAAAAACTCAAGCTTATACATATTTAAAAGTTTATGAAAAGGTTTTAGAAGGTATTATTTCTATTGATAAAATTAAGGAAGTGGGTTTTAATGGCGTATATCATGCCATACAAAAACAAGAGCTATCAACAATAAATCAAGAAAATATGAATAAAAACAACAAAAAAAATGCCCCAATTAGAATTTTAATAAAAGATAATGAATTATATGATTTTTGTAAAAAAGATATTAAAAGGGTCTATTTTATTTTAGAGGAGATTTTTAAAAATAAAAAAGATATTTTATCGGAGATCATAATTAAATATGCTAATTCTAAAAAGAAAAGGAATAAATAAATTTTCAAGGTTTATTGACTTTAATGTTTGATTAATGGTAATCTATTATTTCTAATAGGCTTAAGTTTATTTTGCCTAGTTTAATGTCGAAGAGATGCCCATAAAAGGGCTTTTTTCATTTTAAAATCTAAATTTTGTGAGGCTCAGCATTAAATACTGAGTTTTCTTAGCTTTAAATCCCTTTTATATATCTTGTACTGATAAGTTTTCTATTACTATGTTTTTATATTTAGATATAAAGCAATAGGATAATTTATGTAAAAGTCTTTTATTTGATATGAAATTTTCTCATGTAGCTTGCTTTTAATCTAGAGTAATTCTATTAATAGAATATTTTTGTTTTTTTAATGGTTTTCTTTGGAATTTATTAAAGTTTATTTTTTAGTAAAATATTTAGGATTATTGGTTTTCTCATATTTACTAATTACTAAAAAATTGCAAATAAAGAACTTTAATTTATTTTTTAATTTTGGAAGGGGATAATTATAAACAAAAAATGTTTATTTACGATGTTTTTGTGCCGATAAGTTTTTTTAATGATTTTTGAATCTTTATTGCTTTCATAATTCTGAACAAGATATTTCTAAAGAAGGAATTAATAAAAGACTTAATAATTATTATTTTGAAAATTAAAAGGATAAATACACTTTTTTGCCCATGCTCCACAAATTAGAGGACGCTTAAGAAAATTTAGGATTAAAGAAAAAGTGTTTTTTAGATGCTCTTGAATTATGGATTACTTCATAAAAAATAAATTAATGCCTCTGATTATATTTTAAAGCTTAAGGCAATCACTTGCTTTATAGATGGTTGTCCAGATCGGATTTTTAATTATTTAATACAATTGAACCGGTATAAAATTGATTGTACTGAGGAATATAGGGGAAAAGCTAAAAATAAGTTTGAACAATCTTATTTTAGAGATAGAGTAAATACAATCCAACAAATATTAAAACAAGTTTTAGTTGACCTGTCTAAAGACTAGTTTTTAAATTTAAAACCTAGCTAGTCTTTGAATATATTTGAGCATCAAGAAGGGCTAAAAAGATTTTCAAACAACATAAATGATTTTTGTAGGCATAAATAATGAAAACTAATGACATTGTAAAAACAAATGATCCAAATATATCTCTTTATAAAAAACCATCAAAAGACTTTATAAAAAAGGAAAATATTAATAGTCTAAAATACTTTTTCATTTTTGTAAAAAATAAACTTTCTTCAATAGATGATAATTCAACAGAAGCAAATACAGAGTCTTTGCTAAAGTATATATTTGAAGAACTAAATTATTCAGGAGAACAATAAAAAGCCGGGCAAATAGAAGGAGCTAAGTCTAGAGCAGATATACTGCTTTTTGAAAAAGATAAAGTAGCTTTTAATAATAAATTAAAAGAAGCTAAAAAAATAATAAACCTATTCCTGTCGAAGATATCTTGCTTATAACAGAAGTTAAGCGTTCAATATTTAGTTTTGACGCTAAAGATAAAGTAAAAGAAGCAGAAGATAAGCTATATAGATATCTAAATCAATATCAAAAACATTATGGGATACTTTCTAATGGAAAGGTATGAAGATTATATGACAAATCGAAAGTGCTTTATGGAGAAAAAAGACATATTGAATTTAATTTTTCTAAAATTGAAGAAAAAGAAGAGTACAAAGAACAAGAATGGTTTGTTTTATTCATTTACCTTATAAGAAAAGAAAGATATCTAAAGACAAGCAATGTAATAGAGGTTAAAAAAAGAACAAATAGCCAAAGAAAAAGAGATAATTAAAAAAACCTTAAGAGAGATACTTTATGAGAGACCCGACGACTCTATAGTATTTAAATTGCAAAAAATATATATAACAAAGAATTAAAACTATCAGGCAAAGAAATTGCTCAGCACATTTTAGCTAGCATACTTGAAGAATCAATTATTTTTATTTTAAGAATATTTTTTATTGCATATATTGAAGATAACGATATATTTAAGAAAATATTAGAAGAAAATAAGCTGTACAGATCTTCCATATCTTTTGGGTATTTTTTTTATGATGAAAATACAAAAAAGAAATTAGGATATAAAAAAATAATAACAATTTTTAATTTACTTGATAAAGGAAGTGATGCAATAAAGTTTCCCGTATTTAATGGAGGGTTATTTTCAAAAGATAAGGTTAAATATTTATAATGAAAGTTTGCTAAGTATTAGTGAACTTGAAGAAATACCGATTAAAATACTTTTCTTTTGAAGAAAAAAATATTAAAGATGAAAAATTTGTAGAGTATTCAAAGTTAGATCCAAAAAGTTTTGGAAATCATACGAAACTCTACTTGAATATGACCTAAGAATTGCAGATACTACTGTTCATCGTATTATTGAAGATGGAGTTTATCTCATTCGTGCTGAAGAAGAGCTTGCAAACAAGCAGGTAAACAAAGTTGCTACATACTATAAAGGAAATATTTATCTTACATCTAGATAGCTGCTTGATAGAAAGAAAAGTGGAGCATATTACACACCAGATGACCTAACTGATTTTATCGTCACATCGTCAATTGAAGAATAGCTCAAAACCAAGTCTCCCTTAGATATAAAAATCATTGATAATTCTTGTAGATCATGGCATTTCTTGATTTCTTGTCTAGATTACTTAACAGAAAAAGTATGGTATCAGCTAGATAAATTTGAAGATGTAAAAAAAAGAGCTTGATAAAGAATATAGAGTTATTATCAAAGAAAGTGAAGAATATGATGTTCAAGATAGTATAAGTAAGGAATTAGTACTTAAAAGGATGTTGCTAAAGAAGTTATTTATGGCGTTGATATTAATCCTATTTCAGTTGAAATTACCATGCTAAGTTTATGGATTAATCCCTTTATTTTTGAAACACCACCAAGCTTTATTGAGCACCATATAAAAGTAGGAAATGCCTTACTGGGATATGCCAAGGACGAATTTTTTATATTGCAAAAAAGAAATTTTAAAGTGGATTTTCTTTGTTTAAAAAAAGAATTAAAGAAATTACAACTATTTTAGAATATATCTATCAAAAAATTAAAGGTATTAATGATACTACTAAAGAAGATATAGAAAAATCTAAAAAGATATACAAAGAATATGAGGAAAGTGAAGATATAGGTAATTTAAGAACAATATTTTCTTTAATTAAACTTTATTCATTGTCTTTTTGATAAATCTTTAAATATAGAATTTAGTGATATTACAGCTGTAATTAGTTTAATTGAAGATATTTTGGGCAATAAAAAAACTTCTAGTGAAGATAAAGAAAAAATAGAAAAAATTAGAAAATTAAGTAGCTACTATAAATTTTTTCACTATGGAATTGAATTTCCATATATTCAGGAAGGATTTGATATTGTAATTGGAAATCCCCCATGGGAGAAAACTAAGTTTAATGAATCTGAATTTTTCTCAAAACATGTTCCTGGCTACAGAAAACTAAGCATAAAAGAACAAAATAAAATAAAGTAAGAAATACTCAGCAAAGACAATCATTTTTTAAATAATGAATACAATAAAGGAAAAAACATTATAAGTTCTATTAACAAGATTTATAAAAGTAATTTTGCATATTTTACTAATGGTAGTGATCCAAATCTTTTTAGATACTTTGTTACATTTAATTTAAAATTAATGAAAGAAAAGGGTAATTTAACTTATTTAGTTACTTTAGCTATTTGGAATGAATATAGTTCTAGAATACTAAGAAAACATATGTTTGCTAACTATAAACTTAATTATATTTATCAATTTGAAAATAAAAAAAGATTTGAAGATGTACATTCAAGTTTTAAATTTGCAATATTTCAACTTAGCAATGCTAAACCTCCTACATCAAGCTTTAAAGCAAAATTTATGATTCAAAGTAGTGACAATATTATTAAAAAAATAACTAATGACTTAAAAGACAATAAAGAGAATCCTTATAAAGGGATTGAATTAAATATAAATCAAATTAAAAAACTATCTCCTATTCAAGAATCAATAATAGAATTCAAAGACAATGAAGAATTTACTCTTATTAAGAAAATGTTTGGCCAATTTAGTACTCTTAGTATAAAATATATTGATTTTAAAAAAGGCTTAGATCCAAGCATTAAGAATCGTAAATCTTTATTAAAAGAATATAATAATGAAAACTTTGTATTTCTTTATTCTGGAACCAATATTCATCAGTTTAATTCAAGATTTTTTAAAGATAAAGATACAAAAGAAAGTGCTAAATTACTATGGATAGATAAAGAGAATTTAGAAAAGGTATTGGCTAAAGATAATTAATATCAAACCAAAAGAGTATTCTATAGAACAATTGCAAGAAATATAGATGAAAGAACCATGATTAGTACTTTATCTCCTGGAAATTGTTATTGTGTGAATTTAATGTATATAAATTATAGGAAAACACCAATATCACTTTATAAAAAATTATTTATTATATTTATTTTTAATTCATTTGCATTTGACTTTTTGTTAAGAAGATTTGTTGACTCAAATGTGCTAAAATCATGCCTTTATCAATGCCCAATGCTCCAACCCCAAGAAAAAGATATTTTAGCTAATCCACCATACTTAACTCTAGTAAAAATGCTTCCTTGCTAATAGCCAAAAATGATCCCGAGAACTTTAAATATTTACTTTACTTAGAATATTTTGAGTTTAGCAAAGAAAAAGTTAATAAAATACTAAATCTAAATGCGGAAGATGAATTTTTTAAAGAAAAAGAAAATTAAAATGACTTTATTGTAGCGAATATTTATTCACTAGCCAAAGAAGATTTTAAGATTTTGCTTAACGACTTTGAGGTACTAAAAAATAAAAAAGGAGAAGACCATATTTTTGTCTTTAATAAAAAGATATGAGAATTATTCAAGAACAAATAAACTTACTAAATCTTAACAATTCAAACCTAGTTTATTATTATAAAGAGATTTATATCTATTTGATGAAATATATATTTTTACTAAAAACATCACACTATAAAATTATGGGAAAGTTATTCTTGGTGAAGTGCTTTTTAAAGAAAGCAAGAGATAAGCTAAAAAACTTTTCAAAATTGAAGAAAATAATGTTTATAGATTTAAAAATGTAGAATTGTATTATGGTGAGTGTTTTTTAAAAAAGCTAAATACATTAGAAATAAAAAGTTTTTAGCCTACATAGAAAGCATATATTAATGATATTTTGAAATTCTTTTTATACTACACATTAAACACTTTCCCTTATATATTTTATTAAAATATTATTTTCTATACTTTGAAGCTTGTTTTTAAAAATTTTATCAGGTGCAAAAAAATCAAACTTAAAATTACCAAAACAATATTCAGTATGAATACTTTCTATTTTATATATGTATAGCCTTACATCTTTTTTAAAAGAAAATAAACTAATATTTGCTAAAAAATGAATAATAACCTTAACATACAAAAATTAACTAATAAATCTTAAACAAGTTATATCCCACCTATTTAACTAATTCTTATAGGAAAAAATCTATAAACAAATTTCCGCCCTTGTCTTGCTCTAGAACAATCTTGTAAAAAGTTCCATTTTGGAAAATATTTCACCAAAGATTAAGCATGTATTAAGGCTTTCTTTTTTGTTTTTAAGAAGGAAATAGATCTGACCTTATCCTATGCGAAACTACATATATTTTATCATGTTAAATTCCTAATTGAGTAAATGATAAAGTTTTATTTGGATCTCCTCCTGCAATCCTTGTAGAATACAAATACCAACTTGCGATAGAAGTACTATCAAATCAGTTTTTACTATTAATTTTTAAAGCCTTTTCAAAACATTTTCTAGTCTCATTTGCAAGCTTAATTAAGGCTGCAACACCTGTAGCCTTAATAGCATTAAATTGACATCTCCTAAGACTTTATAAATATCACTTTGAACAGCTTTTCTAAGCCTTAAGTTTAATGAGGCAATGAGCTCTAAAAAAGATTTTTAAGCAGATTTTAAAATAGAATAGCTTTTAGAAGGGCTATTTATTCCTTTTTTATTTTAAAGAAGTCTGGTGATTTGATAATCAATAAGATCAATAAAATGCCTTGATACCGGGACTCATTTCACATAATATTTCTTTAAACTTACTAAATCTATATATGTAAGCATCTTAGGCATTTTTGTTGACAGTTCTTCAATTTTGCCCGAATAATAGCCTTATAATTTTCTATTTGAAACATCAAATTAATATACATAAGCAACGCTAACGGTTAATAATAAAAACAATGACCAATCCCCTTTATAATTACTTCATTAAAGTTTTCGCTCAATAAATTATACTTTTAAGGAAATTAGAAAAAAATAAATTTATGATGTACACTTTTTTCTAAAATTTGTTTTTCAGTATTCATCAAAACATCTTCATAAACAGTAATTTTATGAGACATTCATTTCTTTGATTATTGGAGAAATACATTTTACAAAATCAATATATCTAATATAAAAAAGCTATAAATAAAATATGCTAAGCCTATACTATCTAAGCAATTGAACATTTAAACTTTAAGGGGAATATTCATGAGCAAATGTTTTTGAATTTAAAAAATTTAAGAAAAGTTGTTAATTAATGTATATTAACTTTTTTTGATAAAAATATTGATTTTTATCAAAATTTTTCAAATTTATTGCTAATATAATTTATATGTCAAATAAAGATAAAACTATAAATGTAAATTTTATAGAAAAAATAAAAGCTGTAAGTGTGAAAATACAAACTTATAAGGATAGCATTAAAAGTGAAGCTGAAACAAAACAATTTTTTATTAATCCATTTTTAGATGCAATGGGCTATTGTCACACTGATCCTTCATTTGTTCAAGTTGAGGTTGCAATTAGTTTTGCTAAAAATGAAATAAAAGCTGACTATGTTCTTTGTTCTAAAGACAAAAAGCCCACTATTTTACTAGAAGCCAAGCATTATAAAGAAAACCTTGAAAATCATTTTAGTCAATTATCAGGTTATTTTTATAATCTTCGTT
The DNA here is from genome assembly GCF_001945665.1 of Borreliella mayonii. Lineage (NCBI taxonomy): Bacteria > Pseudomonadati > Spirochaetota > Spirochaetia > Spirochaetales > Borreliaceae > Borreliella > Borreliella mayonii. The sequence goes on from NZ_CP015793.1 coordinate 30,978, forward strand.
CTAAATATGCAATTGAATTTGGTATATTAACAAATGGTATAGAATATAGATTCTATATTGATTTAGATAAAGACAATTTACTAGACAAAGAGCCTTTTTTAATTATTAATTTAGAAAAATTAACATCTAAAGATTTTGAATATCTTAAAAAGTTTTATAGAAATTCTTTAAATACTGAAGAAGTTAGATTATTTGCATTAGAAAAAAAATATACAGACAAACTTTTAGCTTATTTAAAAAAAGAAAGAAAAAATATAAGTAATGATTTTCTTGATTTTTTTAAAACTAAAATTGGCTTTAAAGAAACATATTCAAATGAAATATGTAAAAATATTATTAAAAATACTTTTAACATGTTTGATGAAAAAAGCGATACATTGGTAAACAATACAAAAAATAATAAAAAATTTACTAAAGATAGTATCAATAGTAACAATATTGAAACTGAAAATTTAAAAATCTTTGAAAAGCTAAATTTTAATATGAAATCAATATATCAAAACTTAGAAAGCTTTATTTTTGATTTAAATCCTAATGAAATTAAAAAAGCTGAAACAAAGTGGTATACAGCATTTAAGGTGAATAATAGATGTTTTGTAGATTTTAGTTTTAAAGCAAATAAAATAAATATTACTGTTACTCTAAATCAAATAACTTTAAAAGAAGGCTTTATTAGAGATGTTAGCAGTATTGGCAAGCTTGGTAATGGAAATATTCAGATTTTTTGCACAGGAAGTTCTAATATTAAAGAAATTAAAGACCTTATTAAGCAAAGTTATAATAATATTTTTTCAAAATATAGAAAAATAGATTAAACAATTATTAATTTAATTAAATATATATTTAAATCTATACCTTAAGTAGTTAAATTCTCATACCTAACAAGCATCTATCGATATCTATTTTTCTTATATTTCTTTTCTAATTCATTGTTTATTTTAAATTACTAAAAACTGTTTTAAAAAACTTATTTGAATTTTTAGTAAACTAAAAATTCAAATAAGTTTGATTGCTCTAATTTACAAAGTCTTTTTTATATACTCTTGGGTTCATAACACAAGAAAACGGATATTTACTTAGTTGTTTTTTAGGATTATATTCTTTATTTTTATGGTCCACAATATTATGTTCTTATATAGAATCTTAGTATGAAGATTTTTTTTATAGTGCTTTTTTAGTATTTTTATATATTTTAGCCTTCATATTAAATATATTAATAAAAACCATATACTATATCTATTTTTTATAAAAAAATATTAACCAAATAATCAACCAAGCATATCGGATAAATAAAAAACAGAAAAATATTAAAAAAGTGAATCTCAAATAGATATTCAAGTTTTAAATGAAATTTAAGACTTGGAAGATTCAAACTAAAGTAGTTGCAAATATAATAAAACAATTTTTATTATGGCCAACTTTTGTTCAAACTATCCTTAAAATAGTAAAAAGATAATGAAAAAGTTATTCTTAACTAAGCGTTAAAGAAAGCAGTAAATAAGCTAAAAACCTTTTTAAAATTGAAAAAGAGAATGTTTATAGATTTAAATATAAATCAATACGGAATAGTTTTTAGAGGCAAAGATGTTAAAAACCAAGAAACAAGAGGATTTAATATTAAGACAAGTGGCTTTGAAGAATATAGGCATTTATAAATGCCTATCATTATACCCTAATAATGCTACTACTGGTAGTGGTAGTGGCAATTATTTTTTATAATTGCATACATAATAAAAGTAGATGATTTGGTGAAAAATATTATCAATTTATAAAGGTTTTTATAAATTGATAATAGCTATAAATATACAAAAATCATAAAAACCAATTAAAAATCTTGTTTTAAACAAAAACATACTTAAAAGATATATAGTTTTAGAACTATATATCTTTTAAGTATGTAAAAATAAATAATAAAGAGCCCATATTTAGGGAACATATAGATAATCTTAAAAAACTTTAAAAGATGTAAAAACCGAACATTTTGATAAAACTAATTTAGAAAATCTACTTAATAACCTTAATAAAATTAATCAAACTTCAAGTATTAGTATTCAACATGAAGCAAAGCAAAGTAAAAAAGGGTTTGGATAACCCAATTACGTAGTTAAAATAAATGAAAGTGTGGCAGATTATATAAAATTAAGAAAATTGAACAAAGCCTATTTAAATTTGATCTTAAAAAACCAAAACTTGCTGTTAATGATGCTAAAATAAATAATGTTATGAGTGTTTTTAGGATTTTTTTTAGCATTATACCTCAATAAATTTAAAAAACATAGAAAAACTTGCCAATCTTCCTTCATATAGAACAAGAACGCCAAAAGAATTAATAGAAGAAAACTTGGTATTAATTACATTATCTATAAATAATAAAAAATATTAAAAATAGGGGTTGAAATTTTTACATATTTTATACATAATAATTATTATTAATACGAACAAATAGGAGATTGAGATGGTATTAAATTTACTTAACTGCAAAACCAATACTAATAAGCCCAATAAACTACTTTCAAAAGACTCTAGACTTAAAAAAGTTATTTCAGTAATTAATTACTTAAATAAAAGTTTTGAAGAAAAATATAACATTTCAATACAGAGGATTCATTTTAATTCTGAAAAACTAAAAGACCTTTATCCTCATCATCAAGGAGATATCCTTAGAGTTCTAAACTCAAATATAAATAAAGAAGGTTATAAACCAACCGTAATAAGAACTTTAAGAGAAGACTTAAGATTTTTAATTAACATAAAAGCAATTGAAAAAAGAATACTAACATTCTCAAATAACCTAGGAAAATTTAAAGGAAAACTATGTATATATAAAGTATCACCTATTGCATATAAGTTAATAACTACTTATTTTAGTGGCCATAAGGTAGCCCTTTATAAAAAAGTAAAAGAAGGAAAAGACACTCTTAGTACTCAAAATGTCACTGAAAATGTTACTGTATATATAACCCCTTATAATAATATATATAATAAGAATTCTATTAAAACTATTTTTAAAAAAAAATCTAATGCAGGAGAAATTAAAAATAAAAAATCCGCTATGGAAAAAAAAATGAAATTATCTAAAGAAATAACTAAAGAGATAAAAAATATAGTAAAAAATACTAAAAATCCAGAAAAAACATATAAAAATACACTTTTTAATTATAAAGACTTCTTTAACTATTTATCATATGATTATAAAAAAGAAGATATTTTATCTTTCTTTTTAAGTAAACTTAAAGAATATAAAAATAAAATTCACTTTATGAGACAATATGCTCCTTATAAAACAGACTTCTACTTGCTTGTAGGAAAATTTAAAGATCTATACAATTCTAAATGGAAAACTAATAAAAAAACCAATTTCAGTGGACATGCAAAACATATAGCTAGCAATATTTTAAATAAAATTTTAAAAAAGGATTTAAAGTTTGAGTGAATTACTAGAAAAACTAAAAGCAAGAAAAAAAGAAATAATAAATAAAAAAGAACTAGAATATAATGAAAACACAAACAAAGTAGCAAAAGAAAAAACTGCTTTTTCTAAAATTGAAGAAATAGATAATAAAAAAATATATTATACAAAAATCTTTAAACATTTGATAAAATTTAGAATTACCAGTAAAGACAATAAGTTAAGTTTAACTTTTCAAAAGCTTAATAATAAAAAAAATTATTATTTATTTAATCTCTTTCCCCTAAAAGGGGATAATAAATTCCTAGGAATAAAATATGGATGGGACAAATTAGAAAAGCCCTTTTTTTTAAAAAAAGATAATAAATCTTATGTTATAAAAAAACTTTATTATTTAGAATTTAAATTTAGTAAAGGCTCTATTAAGTGTTATATTCAGTCTCTTAGAACGTTATTAAGAAAAAAAGACAAAGAAAGCACTAAATATTATAGGTTTAATTTAGAACATATAAAAAGAATGGAAAATACGGTATATAAATTTTATAGTAAAAAGCTAAAAAATACAGGAGTAATATATAAATGGATAGAAAAAAATCAAATATCATAACAATAGCAAATCTTAAAAGAGGTGTGGTGTAAATAAAAGCATATTATCAATCTTATTTTCTTATGTATTAAAAGATTTGGTTAAAAAAGTTTTGCTCATTGATATGGATTCGCAAAACGCTTTAGCTCCATATTTTAGAAAATATATTTTAATTTCTATAAAAACAACATTTATAATTTGTTAATAGGCAATTTTTATTTTGATCAATATGTAAACAAAGTTAATGCCTATATTTTTATAATTCCGCATCACCTTTTTCCTGATGAATTTAATTATAAAAATATGGATAATGAGGAAAATTTATTGCGGTTTTGCTTAGATAAAAATGTTTTAAGTTATAATTTTAATTATATTTTGCTTGACAAATATCCTAGTTTTAGTTTAAAAGATGCATTAAATGCTACAAATCACATTTTTATTCCAGTTTAGCTTGAAACATGGTCAATAAAAAGTTTATAAATATTGATACAAAAAATTATAGACAAAAGCTATAATTTTTCAATTATTGTAAATCAATTTATTAAAAATAGGAATATACTTAAGGAGGTTGAAGATGCCCTATATAGGCGATATAGTAATTATCTAAAAGCAAAATTCATTATTATAATATCATAAAAGTTTTTATAATAAATCGTTTGGAGCCAGATTTAAAGAGCAAGTATTATAAAGAAGTAAGAATGCATTAAAAAATGTCTTAAGTTTATAACATTTTTTAATATTCCCTGGGGGAAATTAAGTAGGGAGTTTGGAATGAAAATAAAAGCTAAAAAAGATAAAGAAGAATTATTTAGCAATCGTTTTGGAAATTATAACAAAGAGACAAGTTTAAATGATGATCAAGATAAAGAATTAGTAAATTATAATAATCTAAAATAGCAACTTAAATATAACCTAAAAGATGATATTAATAATAAAATTCAAAGAATGAAAATATTATATGAAATTAAACAAAAAAATTATATAAATACGATGGTTTTTTCCGCTTTAATGATTTTATAAAATCTTTTGAAGTTGTAAAAAGTCAAGCTTATAGATATTTAAAAATTTATCAAAAAGCTCTAGAGGGTAAAGTAGTATCTATTGATAAAACAAAGGAGGTGGGCTTTAAAGTTGTGTTAAGAGATATAGAGAGTAAAAATTTTTTAAACGAAGACAACTATAGTGAATCTAAAGAGACCAATGAAAGTATTCTTATTAGAATTTTAGTAAAAAAAGAATTATGTGGTTTTTGTAAATAAGATACTAAAAGATTGTATTTTATTATTGAAAAAATTTATAAAGACAAGAAAAATATATTGTCTGAGCATATAATTAAATATGAAAAAAATAAAAAATAAACTTATTGATTTATAATATATATTATGATACTATTCAATTAAGTTAGGATTTAATTTCCTATGCTATTTGTTCGTCATAGACGGAACTGCCCATATAGGGCTTTTTTGCTATATACAATCTCAATTCAAAATATTTATTAACTATACTTTATAATAAACTATTGTTTATTATAAGCTTAAGGTTTTTATCTAATTTAATTTCTAAGCGATGGTCTCAAAAGTAATTTTTTGTTAAAAATGTTGCTAGGGTATTTATTATTTATTAATGGAGATACTTTAGATTTAATGCAATTTCATAGGTTTTATCTTTATTGGTTTATCTTGCTTTTATAGAAAGATAAACCAATAGCTATATTCACTTTTCTTTTAAAGAAGTTGGAAAGAATTTATTGCGTCATAATAAAAGCCTTAAAATTATATGAATTAATGTATCTGGCTTTTAAGCTAATTGGTAGTAAAACTAATTCTATATTGCTCAAAATTAATATTCTAGGACACCCTTAAAATAGTTTTCTACATTTCTAATAATAATTTTTATACACTTTTCAATTTTAATTTTTTAGAGATTGCTTAAATTTTCCAATAATACTTTTATTGACGAGCCTTCACTATTAAATTTGCCTGTCTACTACTAATTTAAGATTTTATAATTGGCTTAATTATTATCAGACCATCGGCCGCTGCTGCGCCTGCCCGCAGATATTTTTCAACAAATCATAAAATAAATTTATTGTTTTCAGTCCATTTTCTAGATTAATCTTAACTGCATATAAAAAATTTGGCTTGCTTATTTTTATTTGCTTCGATGACAACTTTCATCCCCATAAATTAAATAATGATTATTAGTATAATAATCATTATTTAATTTATTCGACTATGTCCAATCCCCTTTTTTAAAAGATATAGAAACTATAATCTAGTATTAATTTTATTTTAATCTTATCCCCTTATTAACAGATAAGCCCATTGTTTCTATTAAAGTAATGAAAAATTGAAAACATTTTCCTTTAAATCGTCGTTAAAACAGCCCTCTCACATATTTTTACCCCAAATAATTTCCATTATTGGTTATACTTTTCATTTTTTACCCACATATTTATCAATACTTAAATATAAAGCACAATATAATCAAAACATACCCATAATGTCGTTGATTTTAGAAACCATACCTTATTTATCAATTAGTTATTCCGTAGAATAAAAAACACTAATATAAAACCGCTCATTTTTTACCCTGTCAAACAACTTGATCAATTCTTTAGATTACTCAGACCCCAAATTTAAAAAGAATTTGTTAAAATACTTATCATTATAGTCTAGTCAATGGGGAGAAACTCGCAACTTTTTAACCTTGTAGAGCATATTATAGGGGCTTTTCCATATCAACCAACAAATAATGTTCAGCCATATACATATTAATTTTAAATTAGAAAATATCCCTTCAGCAACAATCTCTTCAAGCCCATATCATTACTTTCCGAGTTCTCATCAAAAAAGTTTTAACAGCTTATTTCTACTCATTAGACAAATAATCCACCCAATAAAGCTAATATTATTGCAAAACCAACCAAAATCCTGATATATCATTCTTACATACTGTACTACCAAAAATACAAAAGTTCATACAAATACTATCTTTACTAAACTTTTAAAAACTCTGCTAAAATAAATTACTCTAGAACAAATAAAAATATGGTCAAATATATACCAATTTTATCTTTTCTTAAGAATTGTTAAATACTTAAGAATTAATATTGATTTATGAAAATTAAATATTTAAATAATATCCTTATAAAATTAAATAATAATTTAAATAAAATCAGATCTTATTATATTGCAATACACATAAAAGAATTATAAGGTTAAATACTTGCTTCTGTAGAAGAAGATAATTTAAATTGGAATGTTTTGACTTTAAATTAACGCCTTTATTAGATTTTTAGCCCAATTATTATATCTTTAATTATTAATTCTTAACATATTTGTGTTTTTTAAACATAACATTTGATTTAAAATCCTTATTATCATCTATTAAGGCTTTAAAAACCAATAAAAGGCAACTTGGATTATGTTTATTTTAATGTTGCCATACCTTTTAAGGCTAAAATTCGCTTATTTTTTAATAGATCTATATCTAAACAACACCATAGATACTAAATAAAAATTTTTCTATAAAGAAATTAATATTACATCAACACGGTAGCTACCTTTTAGCTTATCTTTAAAATACTTTGATTAACCTAAGAATATTTCTTCACAGAACCATTCTATAATACCTTAAATACTCTACAAATTGTTTACAACTTCAAAGTTTTTAAATCTTTAAGACAAGAATTATTAAAAATCTATTCATAAATAATACATGCTATTATTAAAATAAATAAATTTGATTAAAAATATATCAAAATAGATTTAAAAAAAACTCAAATACTATAAAACTTCTCACAATGAAAACATTATTATGATTATTGCAATAATCTATATTTAATGCAATATATAATTATATTAAAGATAATATAATTATATTATTAATATATAATAAATATTGTATTATATTTATTATTGCATTATATTAAATATTAGATTTTAAGTAAGGAGAATATTTATGCAATATAACATTATTGCGAGCTTATTTGTTTTTTTATTTTTAAATGCTTGTACCCCAGATTTTAACACCAATCAAAAAGATATAAAGTATCAATCTAGTAAAAAAGGACTAAAATCTAACAACAAGGGATTAAAAACAGAAATAAACTCAGATCAAGAAACAAGCTCAAATCAAGAAGAAGGCCCTAACAAAAGAACAAAAAACACACTGCTTGACTATCTAAGAAATTTAATAGAAACGGCTAACGGAGACAGAGAAAAATATGTAAAAAAACTGGAAGAAGAGCCTTCAGACCAATATGGAATATTGGCTTTCAAAGAATTGGGTTGGGGGAATTTACAAGGGGAAAAGATAGCCGATAATACCGAGAGATCTAAAAGATATAGACAATGTATTTATGGCATCTTAAATGCTATTGACACTAACAAATTAAAAGAACTTTCAAAAGTTATAATGTTATCAGAACAAACACAGGGCTTATTTAACATCTTTAACGGACTTGGAAGTACTATTGACGAAGTGATTGTTTATCTATATTTCAAAAAAGATACTCTAGATAAACTAGAAACTTTAGAATTAGAGAATCTTAAAAATTCATTTGAAAAATTATTATCTACAAAAACAATCATCTCAGAAATGTTAAACCAACTTTTATTAGATTATCAAAATGACAAAAATCTTATAAAAACAAATGTCACTAAGCTTAAATTTCATGTAATTGAACTTTACAAACAAATTGTAAAAAAAAGTGAAGAAGCAGAAAAGCTAAAAAGTGATATATTTTCAATACATAACCTTTAAGGTATGTATTGAAATTGGCATGAGGATTTTCTTTTGCTGCTTCTTCCCTTTCTTTTCTTCTTTTTTCTAGTTGTTTTTTTCTTTCTTCTATTTTTATCTCATCTTCTATATATTTCTATCTTCTTTTTCTTTTTAAGTACTCTTCTCTAATTTCTCTAGCTTTTTCTTCTTCTGATTTTTCTGCTGGCAAATTAATAACTGACTTTTGACACTTCCATTGCTTTTACCACTATTATCTTTGGTTTAGAATCTGGTTTTACTAAAACTTTGGGCATTGATTCTGATTTATTTTCTTTTGAAGATTCTTTTTTTCTTCTACTTTCTTCTCTTTGTCTTCTTTTAAATCGAGTCTTTTTGGATTATCTATAGCTTATATTACTTCATATACTATTGGATCATCTAGTATCATTTTATCTGGATCTGATTTATTTTCAAATAACGACTTTTCTAACTTTTTTTATTATCTTTATCTTCTTGTTTAAGTGGATATACACCCTCAATTAACTGGAGAATCTAGGGTCTCTAATAAGATTCTCTATATTTTTTAATTGCTTTATTCACTTTTTTTCTTTCTTGGTAGAAGGATCCCTTTTTTTATCTCTTTTTTTGATTATGCTCAGTTGAAATGGTTAGTATCTTTATTATTTTTAAATAACACGTTTGATAAAAAAATAATAACAAATTCAAAATTTTTAGATTATATATATATATTAGCAAGATCAATCCCAACAAAACAAACAGTAACGCTTCCCAAAAAAATACAGCATAACATCGAATAGAACATCACCAAAATCTTGAAAATTAATATCAAAATTCCAAGTCTTCAAATCATCAAAATTATCAATAAGTTGGCTACAATCTAGAAATTAGAAAAAATTGATAAAGATCTGCTCTGAAAGCCTAACATGTTCAAGAAGATGTGCAAATAGCTGAAATAATTGTTGTTCAATCCGATTTTCTAGAGATTTTTAACATCAATTCTAAATATCAGATTAGTAGGGGGAAAAACACTAATGAATAGAATAATTTACTTGTCTCTAAATTATGAAATACAAAAAATAGAGATATTAAAAGAAATGCTTGAAAAACTTAATAAAAATCCTCTGAAAAAATTTTCAACTCAAAGTTTTCTTCATCAAATGGTGCTGGATATTCAATTTCAACTAGACAAGCATTTAAAAAAATATAAGATGAATTAGGCATGCTAAACCAAGAAAGATTCCTAAGAATTATTACAATACATAGAAAAGAATTTAAAGATAAAACAAAACTTTGCGAAAACCTTAACAGCAACTATTGAAGCTTGCAATCGAAATTTTTGAGATATTAAAACAAATATAAAAAATCTCGAAGACCATTTTATGAAAGAATGCTTAGATTTTATTCCCTAGATTAAATCTATTAAATCCATACAAATTGTTGCACTTTTTATATTTTAAAAAGAAAAGAATTAACTTTTATTCTTAAAATTCATGTAATCTAAATTCACGCTAAAAACATCAATGGAAATTAAATTTTTAATATCAAATAAGTTTAATACTATTTGACAACAATATTAAATTGTAATATTATTATTTTGAAATTAAATTAATATTTAATAATTTAAATTTATAAGGAGATCATTTTGAAAAATTCTAAATTTAATATTATTAAGCTTAACTTTATTACAGTAATATTAACTTCAATTTGCATATCATGTTCATCTTTTGGCAAGGTTAATCCAAACAAACTAAAAAATCCTACTACTTCTAAAACCCCAAAAAAAGCAAAGCGAAGCAACAATTCTAGAAATCTAAAAAACCTAAACAGCCATACCAATTCAGAAAATTCATCAGAAAATAACAAAAATTTTGAAAATGAATCTCAAAATTCAAAATCTTCAAATCAAAATTCCCAAGAAGAAACCACAATCTCAAAATTAGAAAACATTGGTAAAGGCTTAGAAGCTCAAAAAAAGGAAGAAGATATACAAATAGCTAAAATAGAATCTGATAGTGTTCAATATGATTTCCTAGAGGCTTTTAAACTTCAAAGAGATGATTATTTTATGTTTCATGCAAAAATGAAATTAAAAAGAATAATTTATCCATCCCTAAATTACGATACAAAAAAAATATTGGCATTAAAAGAAATTCTTGAAAAACTTGATACAGATAAGAACCGAAGAGTAGTTGGTAAATTTCTCGAAACATTAAGGGATATTCAACTGAAATTAGAAGATGTGCATTTAAAAAAAATACAAGATACATTACGCACTCTAAGCAAAAAAGAAGCCGAAACGTTACTACAAGATGTAAAACGTGATTTAAAGATAAAACAAAACTTTGCTAAAACTTTAAACGCAACTATTGACGCTTACAATAAAAATGTTGGTGGCATTAGAACAAATGATGAAGCGCTAGCAAACCACATAAAGGATAAATACTTTCATCCTCTTTATCTACTAAATCAAGCTGATTAATCTAAACAAAAAAAATAATATGCTGCACTTGATATTTTAAAAAGAGAAGTTAATTCTTCTCTTTTTTTATTCATACAATCTAAATTAGCGCTAAAAACATGCAATAGAAATTAAATTTTCAATATCAAATAAATTTAATATTATTATTTTGAATTAAAACTAATGTTTAGTAATTTAAATTTATAAGGAGAGTATTTTGAAAAACCTAAATTAAATATTATTAAGCTTAACTTTATTACAGCAATATTAAATTCAATTTTCATATCATGTTTCCCTATTGGAAAAGTCAATCCAAAACCTCATATCAATGCTAATCCAGAAAATAACCAAAATTAAAGTTTAGAGAAGCTTTTCGTATAAGTTTTTATAATTTTCAGGATTATAGCTCTACTTCTAAGATTTTTTAGTTTGCAAAACTTTATATGCTTTCTCTAATTTAAGAAGCTCTACATTTGCCTTATTCATCTTATCGTTAAGTTATTCTTGTTTGTTCTTAGCATTCTTGATTGCTTTTTGAGCATCAGCTATCCAAATATTAAAGATAATTATACCCTAAAGAAGGTATATCTTTTATAGCTTCTTCTAAAGCCCCTTCTGCTTTTCTTTTTGTATTCTTAAAATCATCCTTAGATCTTGCTAAAGCACCAATTGCATCATTGCAATGAGATTTAGCAGAAGCATGGCTGCTATTAACCTTATTAATTTCTTGGTTCAAGTTATGTAATAGTAATGTATTGTTGTTAGTATTATATTTAGATTTTCTAGCAGTATTTAAATAAGAACGAGCACCCTCAATAACACTTTTTATCTTATCAAGTTTTGATTTTGTTGTTTCTAAGTCTGCAGTTATTTTCTCAGTTTTTTCTAAAAAAGTTTCAGCTTCGTACATAATTTCCCTAGCAGTAATAGCCTTATTTAACTTGTTGAGATTTTTTATCAACATTATTGTTATTTACTTTACTAGTATTAGAGTGCTTTGTGTTTAAATTATTATTTATTTGTGTTCCTAAATTATTACTTTCTTTACTTTTCTTTATGATATTTTCTTTTTCCTTACTTTTATTCTTATTATTTTGTTCTTGATTATTTGCTTCTCCATTACTAATGCTCCTAGCCTTACGATCACTTCTGTTGTTGTCTTCTAAAGAATTTAGAGAATTATTATCTAGCTTATTAGTAGAATTTATACTTTTATTATTATTTATATCTTTATTATTATTGACAAAATACTTATTGTTGGCTAAAGCCTGTTTAAGTTTTGCCTGTAAGCTTTTCATATAGCTTACAAGAGATAGTGCTACAAAATAAACTGGATATCATTAATACTTCTTTAATCATTAAATTCATTATATTACCTCTATCTAAAATAGAATATTATTAGAAACTAAAATTACTATAAAAGTATTTACTTTTATAGTAATTTTAGTTTATTTTAAATATAACTTGACTATAGTTTAATTTTGGTTATACTATAAATTAGTTCGACGTTAGCTCGAATTATAAAAATTAGCGATGAAATAGGGCTTAAAACAAGTTTTTTTAAAATAATTTGTCTTAAGCCCTATTCATTTTATGTAACATTAATTTTCCTAATTTACGGTTTATTTATATATTTTTTAGTTTTAATTGTTCTTTATTAGGTTCATGAGGCGACATAATACATTTACAATATCTGATTTTTAATTGTGTTTTATAATTCAAAAACAGGGTAATTATAGCCCATAGTCTATTTATAGTAGTCCATAATTTTTGTGTAACTTTTACTAAAGGATAATTGACTGTGTAGTAAAGCTTGAATATATCTCTTTTAAAGCTAAATTTATTGGTTATGATTTTTATTTTGTTTTCTAAATCATCGAGATATTGTTCTAATAAATCTATATCAATATTTCGAATACTATTGAGATATTTATGCAAGTTAGAATTGAATATGCGGTGTATAAAGCTCCTACTATAGTACCTCATATTGAAATTTAGGCTGTCTAGTGTGTAAATAAGAATTAATAAGTTACAATATGTACGATTATGGCGATTAATGTTTAATATTTTTATCAAAAACTTTTCCAATTGTTCTCCATTAATTTTTTATTATTTATTATATAAAAATATATGTCTTTAAGATTTATATTTCTAAATTTTCTTAATTTGCAAAGAAATATTTTTTTACGATTAAATGGTAGTAGGATCGTTTTGTTCCAACTGTTGTTTTAGGTTTATCTGATATTAGGAGATATTAGTCTTGTAGTGTTGAACTAAACCCTTTAAAGGGGTAATTAATTTTATAATAAATCATATATGTGGGCTTGTTTTTAAAAGATAATTTCACTATGGTTTTTGTTTTTTCTAATATATCAAGATATTTTTTCATTGTTTTTAGATCGAAAGAATTTTGATTATTCTTTTCAAGAATTTCGTTGTAAAATTTTAAGAGTTTTTTTGAGAATAATTATTCAATTTTAGATTTAAATAATGTATTGCCTCATAAAGCAGGCATACTCTTAGTAAACTCAATTTCTAATTAATTGATGGAGTTGTTTTTCTATGATTTTTTTAATTTTAATTGGTTTTTTTCGAATGCCATTTCTAATTCTAATTGTTTTTTTTCGAATTTTTTTTATATACTTATATTATGAAATATTATGAAAAAAATTTTTTTAAAAAAAAAGAATAAATTGATAAATTCTTTTCAAGATTATGTAGTTTTGTGATTTTTAAGTTAAATGTTTAGGTTTTCTTGAAAATTCAAGTTAAAAATTAGAATTTTCAAGTTTAAATGATTGATTTAAAAAGTTAAAGTTATGAGTTATAATACTCTATACTAATAAATAATTATAT
>NZ_CP015794.1 GCF_001945665.1 Borreliella mayonii
AGTATTTTGACTCAAAACTTTACCCTTTAAATTACTAAATTTAACTTGAAAATACTAAACTTTAACCCAAAATAATAAAACTTTAACTTGAATTTTTCAAAATTACAAAACTTTAACCCAAAATGATAAAACTTTAATTTTTTGTAATTTTTACATAAAAGTGTTAACTTTAAAATCCCAAACTTTATAATTTTGGGAAATTATCAATACTTTTTTAATTTATTCTTTATTTTCAAAATAATCTTTATATACTTATATATTATGTATAAGGCTATAAAAGAACAACAAGAAATAGAAATAGATCATGCATGCAGAATACTTATTCTTACCGCAACAATATTTGAAATAAATTCAATATTCGAAAATTATTATCAAAAAACTCTACTCAAAAAGTATAACGAAAATCTCAAAAACAAAAATCTACCTCCTAGTAATATATCAACAATGAAAAAATACTTAAATCAATTAGAAAAAGAAATAAAAATCATAGCAAAATTCTATTTTAAAAACGATCAATCTCTAATTTATTGCAAACTTAATTATACCCTAGAAAAAATTTGTTTAAAACTAATAAAATTCTACAAAAAATTCTACAAAGAATTAAAACAATTTACACAAAAGAACATTACTACTTAATTGTAAATACATTATAAAATAATCTTATGCAAATATTTAGAAATACAAATTGTAAAGATATATATTTTTATTTAAATAAATAATAAAAATTGCTGGCACACTAATTTGGAAAAATCTTTAAAAGAAATACTAGGTATGAATAGCAAAAATAAGCTATCTTCACACTTAATAATTCTTATTTACACACTAAACAATATTAATCTAAATTTAAATATTGAGTACTATAATAGGGGGTTTATACGCCGTGCGTTTACTTTTAACGTAGATAGATATTGCAATACTAGTAAAGATATTGAAATAGACATAGACTTACTAATAAAGTATCTAGATATTTTAGAAAACAATCTAAAAATCATAGCTAATAAATATAAAGTAGAAAAAAATATATTCAAACTTTACTACATAATCAATTATCCTTTAAAAATATGTTACACAAAAATTAGGAACTACTATAAATAGACTATATAATGGTTTAACGCCAAAAAATACTGCACTATATTTACAATATAATGGTTTAACGCCAAAAAATACTGCACTATATTTACAATATAATAGGGGGCTAATTCATTATGAATGGAATAATTAACGATACACTGGTCGCAAGAATAACAAAGCAAATTAAATTTGCTAAGAATAAGTTAATCATTCTTGTCAAAACACTAGATCACATGAATCAAGAATTATTCTATAGTGAAAACAAAGATTATACTCATTTATTAATAAAAAGCAAGTTTAATCTTGCTCTAGCTAAAACTACTCAACACGAAGTTAATTATAAAACCCTATTAGAATATCTTGAAATATTAGAAAAAAATCCAAAAGTAATCTTAAAATGTCCCACAAATAAAGAAAATGAAAGCTTTATAGGCCGTTATACACTCCTTTACCCTTTAGAAGTTTGTTGCACTAAAATTTATAATCTTCATCCTAATATTTAAGCTAATATAATCCAGAAAATTTACTATAATCGATTATATAAATAGTAAACCAATATCTATCCTAGTATATTATGGCCTATAATAGGCCCAATAAAGAATATTTTGATCTATAAATGATAAATCCATAAAGGACTATATGTCTTTTATGGATTTTGAACATGAATAATTATTAAATTACCAATATAAAGCTAAATACAAAATAAATCCAATATATCTTTAAATTCTAGAAAATTTTTAATCTAAAAAAATCATTATTATAGTGCCCAAAACAAAATAAAACTTAAACTGGGAAAATTAGTGTTACATAAAATGAATAGGGCTTAAGACAAATTCTTTATAAAAAACTTGCTTTAAGCCCTATTTCACGATCACTTCTTTGTAATTCGAACTCTCGTCGAACTATTTATAGTATAACAAAAATTAAACCATAGTCAAGTTGTATTTTAAATAAATTTTAATCTCAATTACTAAAACTTTACAATATAACTAAAATTGATATAAGAGTATTTACTTTTATAGCAATTTTAGTTATATTGTAAAATGATCACTACAATTGTAAGGAGAAGTCTCTATGAATTCAAAAACAACAAATAAAACCAATAGAAATTGCTATAATAAAGTTCAACACAAATTAATAGTTCTTATTTCAACAATATGCTATCTAAACAAAACACATAAGAAATATACACAAAAAACCATACTCTATTACTTTAATGAAAATCTAAGAAAAAACGGTCAAACTATTTCTACACTAAGAACTATGCAAAAGTATATCTATAGACTACAAAAAGAAATAAAAGTCACAACAAACTACTATCAACATATGGGGGTAAATTCGGGTACGGAAATTTATTACAAGCTTAATTATCCTAAAAAAGATTGTTATCATAAAATAAACCAGCACTTTAAAGAAAAAAAGAAGAAAGATACCAAAATAGAGTTGCCAACTATTTCAACAAAAATTCTGATTCAAAAATGGGTAGTGTGCAATTGGGGGAGTGTAATAATAATAATAATAATATAAAAGAAGAAAGAAAAATTAACGAAATAGAAAAGTATCAAGTAATAAAATACTTCAACAAGTGTGACTTTTCATGTAAAGAAATTCTTCCAGTTTTATTAACATTAAATATTGATAAAGAAAACATAATTAAAATAATAAAAATCCTAAAAATAACCGAAATTAACTCAAAAAATAAAAATATACGCCCTACTAAATCTTGTATTAAAAAAAAACAAGAAAAATTAAAGGGAATTCTATGTAACACTCAAAAAGAATTAGAAGAAAACGGGTACAATTCCAAACAATTAGAAATAAATTTTCAAAAAATATACGAAAATTACAAATATAAACCCCATTTTATTATTGAAAATCATAAATATAGCGATTTAAACAACATAAAACGTAAATTGGAAAAGTCAATTGAAAGAAAAAAAGAAAATTCTCAACAAGATTATGAAAATTTAAAGATAAACGTTTTCAATATCCTTATTGAACAACTAAAAAAAGAAACAAATATTGAAATTCTAAAGCCTATTATAAAAGAATATTTGAATAACCAAAAAAAAATAAAATACAACAAAATATTTGGCATATATTATCTTGAATTACTAGAAATAATAAAAAATAGAAAACATGATCTAAATTTAGAAAAATTTAGTAAAAAAGTTGTTTAGGTGCTAAAATATGAAAAGTTTATTTAGATTAGTGCAGAAAATTGAGTTCAAAAATACGAATTATTCCATAGAGGCTAAAGAATAAATGATAAAAACACCAATAATTAGTGAATATCAATTTAAAATAGCTTTAAAATTAATCAAAATGGGTGAAATTATTGTATTTCCAACAGATACGGTTTACGCTATAGGGGCCAATATTTATGATGAATATGCAGTGAGAATGATAAATTTAGTAAAAAAAAAATCCATTAATGAGCCCTTAATGCTTTATGTTGATACAATAGAGAAAATAAAAGAATTATCCAGCCATGTTCCTAAAAGTGCTAAGATTTTAATGGAAAAGTTTAGTCCGGGCCCTTTAACTTATGTTCTTAAAAAATCAATAAAAATACCTAAATTCATTAATAATAACTTAGATACAGTGGCAATAAGAATACCCAAAAATAAAACCGCATTAAATTTAATTAGAAAATTGAAAAACCCTCTTGTAGTATCATCAGCAAATTTATCCAAAAGGCCTAGTTCAACAAGTTTTAGCATGGCTTTAAAAGAATTAAATGGGCTTGTAGGAGGGATAATAATGCCAAAAAAAAATAAAGACTCTAATATTGGCATAGAGTCAACTATTATTGAATTTGACTCGAAAGATAATGTAATAATATTAAGGCCCGGTGCAATAACAAAAAAAATGATAGAAAAAGTGCTAGGCAGTAGATATAAAGTAAATTATGCAAAGGAAACAAAAATAGACTTAAAAAAAATGTTTTCTTATAGGCTAAGAATACCTGTCCATACATTTAAACGCGGGGATAACATAAGAAAATATTTAAAAACGAATACAAAAGTACTTATCACAAGAGACACTTTTAAATTTTATTTTTTTAGTTTTTTATGGGATAAAAAAAATATTATATTATTCGATTCTTTAATAGAATATGCAGAAAATCTTTATAAAGAGCTAGTAAATGCCGAAGAAAAATATGATCAAGTTATTGTTGAAATAGTAGAAAATGAAGAACTAGGGTATGCTATAAATAATAGAATTGTAAAGGCTAGCTCAAATAATTTCATGTAAATTCATTAATAAATTTTTACTATTCTAATAAATTGTTATATGTTTCCCATATATAATGGAAAACATATTCGAGTACTTAAAATTAAATGCCGTCGAAATTTGTGTTTTAAAAGATATAAAAAAAGTTATTTATAAGTTCTATGAGTCGATTTTAGATATAGAAAATGATGCGGAGACAATAAATATATTGTCTCCGCATAAAAGTCAAAACATTTTAAATGAATTTTTTTTTAATTTGGGGCCAAAAAAGTCTAAAGAATTAATCAACCTTTTTCGTAAAATTAAAGTAAAGCTGGGTGATAATGTGTTTGAAAATAAGGTTTTCATATTCTATTTATGTCTTGATGATGTAGATTTTTTTAAACTTTTGTATGTGCTTGATAAAAGCAATTTTGATGATTATCTAATATTGATTTATGAAAAATTTCTTGCTATAAGAAAAGATTTGAAATTAATATTGAACAATTATGGTTCGAATAACTTGTAATTTAAAGTAAATGTATTAGCCCCTTTTTGGGGCTAATAACATATTCTGTATTTGTAATTTAGGATTGTTGCAATAATATTATCTATTATTGTAATATACAAGATTCACGTTTTGTATGTTGCAGTAAAGGGGCAGTTTTTGTATGGATTTTTGTGTAGAAAAATTTTCATTAATTTTTGGTTGCTCTTCTACTACTCTAGAAGAGTTTTCCTCCTTTTTATTGAATTTCTGACTTTATTTTTGCACTTATGATATAAAGAACTGTCCTTTGTATATGATTTAGAATACAATATAGCATTATGCCTTTTAATTTAAAGAGCGTTATTTGTTCCTAAAAAAGAAAAGAATTTCAAGTGCAGCTAATAAAATAGGAGCCAATAATGGCTCTACAGCTTTATACTAAAAAAAA
>NZ_CP015795.1 GCF_001945665.1 Borreliella mayonii
ATAATATAATTTATTAGTATACTAATAAATATTAAAGAATGCTAATGCACACGATATTAATATAATATATAAACTTAAAGCAAGTTACAAGTTAGTCTATATAAATAGCTTTTAGTAAAAGTTTACTGGAAAGCTCTCAAACTTCTATTTTTTATTAAAAAATTCTAAAATTATTTCTTTTTTATTAAAAAATGAAATAATAATATTATTTTGCAATCTTGATATGCAAAATACGACAGTCCTCACTAATCATAATACAATCTTGCTTTTTAATGTGAATTATCTATTAAAAACTTTTGCTTGAAACAAAAAATCATAAAAATAAAAAATACTACATTATCAAAGAACTTTTAAAAAAATAATTTGGTTGTAAGCATTAATTTAAATTAATAATTAAAAATTATATAAACATAAAAACAAATTAGAAAGTTAAAGTCTAAAAACATTATAAAAACTTACTTAATACAATTAAATTTATAAATAATCTTAAAGGATTTTTAGAAGAAAGAAATTAAAGATCAACTCCTTTAAATCATAAAACATAAATAGCACTTTGCTAAAACTTGAACCCAATTTTAAATTAGGTTCAATAATAATAAAAACAATAATCCAGGCTAAACAAGAAATAACTATAATAAAATTCAAAGTTTTAAGACAATAGCCTATTAAACCTGAAATCACGAGACCCTTCTATAATAACTTAACAGCCACTTGCCGCCCTACTTATTAATGCATAATTATATCTAATAAGCTTTTCAGATTTATTAAACTAGAGAGGTTTACTCTTTTATATTTTAACTTCCTGGTCAAAAAAATCTCAAAGGGTGTGGATAACTAGTAGATAGTATTATTCTCAAAAAAAGTTTTAAATTAAAATAGTTACATTTCAGTCTAAAAACTATATTAAGAATTAAATTCAATCATTCCACATTTTCATTCTTTATAGCCTCATTATCACTTATCCGCAAATAATAAGCTTTTAAAAAGACCTTAAAAGACTTTAAAAAACCCCATTAAACATCTAGGAATCTTTCTTTATCCTTTAAAAACTTGCTTTTAAAGCTTAAGAATATAAATTAAAAGTAAAAGAAGACTTTTAATTTATATTCTTAAGCTTTAAAGATTTAAAAAATCCATTACTACAGCATTAAACAAACTCAATCTAAACTTTGTTTGCTTGCAACAAACTGATATTAATTTATTATAAATTGCGCTAATATTTTACTTGTCAAAACTTACTATTAGGAGATAATAAAAATATGAAAAAAATTTTAAAATTAATATTAATTTTTGGGCTGACAATGCAAATCTTTGCTACAAAAGAAAAACAAGACGGAATTAAAAAACAAGATAAAATTGAAAAAAGCATTGAAAGTTTCAATAAATATGATAAAGAGAAAAAAAATCCAATTGGGCCATTCCTTTTAAATTTATTTTTGCCTTTTGGAATAGGATCCTTTGTCCAAGAAGATTATATTGGTGGGGGTTCAGTGCTTGGATTCAATTTATTAGGAGCAATCCTTTGTGTAAATGGAATTATTATTAACCTTAGTGAAAAACAATTAACCGGATACATACTAATAGGGGTAGGAGCAAGCATGCTTTTAACATCCTATACAGTTTCACTTATTATTCCATTTACATTTGCAAATAGGTACAATGAAAATCTTAAAAAAAGACTCAGCGCTGAGCTTGCGGGGTTTGAGCCCAATTTTGATCTTGGAATAAACGGATTTCGATTATCGTTCAAAAAAAATTATTAAATAAATGTAAGATAACAATTTTTAAGATCTAATATTAAAAAAATTAATTTGCCTACAAATAGGGTATTAATACTAATACTCTATTTGTAGGCTTATCAATTATACTTAAAAAATCCTTAAAATCCATTAATATTCAACCCAATTAAGAAATCATCTCAATGCCAAATTGATACAATATTTTTAACAATTATTAATAACAATTATTAATTAAAATGTTCTAAACATAATATTAAAATGCTATAATTACTAATTATTATTAATAATTAAAATACTTTTTAAGGAGACTATTTTGAAAAAAACAATTATTATATTTATAATATTAGCATTTCTGTTGAATTGCAAAAACAAAAATAATTATACCGAGCTAAATAACAATCTAGATGAAAAATCTCAATCCAAATCAAATCTAGTTGATGAGGATAGAATTGAATTTAGCAAAGCAACATCTTTAGAAAAATTAATAAGTAGATTAAACTTAAACAACACTGAAAAAGAAACACTAACATTTTTAACAAATTTATTAAAAGAAAAACTAATAGACCCAAATATTGGATTACATTTTAAAAATACTGGTGGAGATGAAAGCAAAATAGAAGAGTCTGTACAAAAATTTCTATCAGACCTAAAAGAAGATGAAATAAAAGAACTGCTTGCAAAAATTAAAGAAAATAAAGATGCAAAAGAAAAAGACCCTGAAGAGTTAAATACTTATAAAACCATACTTGCTAGTGGATTTGATGGAATTTTCAATCAAGCAGATTCCAAAACCACACTTAACACCCTAAAAGATACCGTATAAACCAAATCAAGTTAAATTTATAATTAATTTTAAAAGCTAGTGGTTTTAAACTGCTAGCTTTTAAAAAAACTTTTTAGTCAATCAATGAATTAAACGCAAAACTTGCGCTTTTTATCTTAGGATATTTTTTAATTATTTTTTTCATAGTAACATTAAAAAGCTGAGAATCAAGTGAGATTCTGTAAACTTTTTCATTTTTTGGATATTGCTTAGACTTAATAATAATCTCAGCAATCATATCGCTCCAAGTTCCATTGCTATAAAGAGAAACAAAAGCTTCAATCACTTTTTTAGCATCACTAGAACCAAAAGGATATGCGGTTACAAGCCCAGATTCAACTGATTTTTCAGACATTGGAAGTCCTCCAAAAAGTCCACCTTTATTTTCATTAAAATTTATATCACTTCCTTTGCTTATCAATTTAAATCCAGAAATAGAATAAAGCGGATCACTCTCACTAGTAGTTTCAAAAATTATCAAAGGCATAGCATAAGAAATGTAGCCTCCATCAATAGGAGAAACAAGATAAGAATACTTAATCCCCTTAAGCTCTTTAATAAAATCTCCGCGCTCGCCAAACAAATCTCTGGCTTTAATTTTTATCCAACGAACAGCAACCGGCCATACAAGCATATTTATTAATTTTGTTCCCTCTAAAAACTCTATTTGGTTGTAATCAATAAATTTATTTTTATTCTCAAACGCTTTTAAAGTCTCATGATTTTTAGAATCAGACGCTAAACCAGAATCATCTGAGAATCTTCTAAAATTCATTACACCCAAAGCTCTTTTTTCTTGAACTAGCATATCTGATCCACCTTCTCCAACAAGCTTACTACCCTCTCTCTTCATTTTTGAATTATCGTCTAAATAACAACCAAGAATCAAAACCACAACAAATACAATGACTATTTTCAAAATGCTCCCCCTTAAAACTTTTATCTAATATTTAAAATTTTTAAATTAAATTATTAGAAGCAAGTGTAGACCAATTAACAAAAAAATCAAAACAAAAACTTAGCGCCTGCTAATCTCTTTTATTAAGCTGTTTAACATGCGATTTATATAATCATAAAGTTTTTTATTTTTGCCAATATTGTTGTAATAAAGTTTAAAAATTTCTAAAAGAGTATTTCTAACTTTAAAAATCAACACTCTTTTGCTTTTATTTCCAATAGAACCTAATGCTTGTTTAAAAGATTTGCGTGATTTATCCATTTCCTTTAAAAACCCGTTAACATCGTAATTTAATGTTATTTCTTCTAGCTTTCTCAATATCAACCTAGAATATTCCTTTCCAAGCCTTTTAAATAAATCATCAAGATTTTCAAAATCTAATTCTCCGCCTAGCAAAACCCTGCAAAATTGCAAAGTCTCTTCTTCTTCGTCTGTTAAATTTCGCTTCCAATTTAAATACCAATCAAGCTCTGACTTTGTAGTAAGAGAAAAATTTTTTAATTCAAGAAGCTCTTTGCTAACACTGCCAATTTGTTGATCGATTGTTTTTTCAAGAGCAACAAGAATATCTGCGCTTGAACCATTAGCATTAATCTTGGTTAGATAAAATTGTTGACACAAATTCATATCTAGAAGAGAAATTTCATCTTCTCTATCACTTTTGTCTGAATAATTTTCAATCAATCGCACTAAAGTACTCATTTTATAAGACAAATCTTCCCATCGGTTTTTCCCTATATCAATCAAAAACTGATTTATATCTTTTTCGCTGTAACTATATTTTGCCAATACTTCATCATTGTTTAAAAGCCATCCACCAAGAGCGTATCTATTCTCATCATTTTGCAAAGATTTCTTGAAAAATTCAAAATTTTTGTCTTCTTCCAAATTTAAATGAGGAATCAAAATCTCATCATGAGCATTTTTCAGCAAAGCTTTACCGTATCTTGACTTACCAATACTGCGCTTTGAAGAAATCTCTTGCAAAGGCTCAGAATTATCTAAATTGTCAAAATCATTGCTCGACTTATCCAGGTCTTTAGGCATTAAATTTTCAGAATTTTTTAAAGTTTGCAAATCCTTTTTAATGACTTTAGATTTTCTTAATGCTTGGCCATTCTTTTTGCCTTTAAAATTACTTAAATTAGAATCTTTGAGCTTATTGTTCCTAGAATCTAAAGATTTTTTTTCATTGCTTATTAAATTTCGCTTATTGTTAGAAGTGGTACTTTTTAAATCTTCTTCTAAAGATTTGCCCTTACAATTAACAAACAACAGAAAGCTAATAATAAATGCAATTCCTATTTTATTCATAAATTAAATTTCCTCTATTTAATTATTGGTTTAAATAAAAATATAGCTCACTTTACATACACTAAATGTATACATTCTTTTATTCCTTATTATAAAAGGAATTGGGCTTTAAGTTGTTTTAATAACTGGTTTTTTAAAACAAAAAAATCAGTTAAAATAACTTAAATAAAACCTTAAGCCTAAATTAATCCAATAATACCCTTTAAAGCAAATAAGTATTAATAATCTAATTTATTTAAAAATCTAAAAATTAGATAGTTAAATTAAAATTATTAATATCAACCCAAATCATAAAAATTTAAACTCTCAAATCTAGAAACATTTGCAACAAAACAAACACAAACATAAATAGATAGATTAACTCTTAACATAAGAGTTAATCTAATAATTGATTAAAATAAAAAAGTTAAAACGAAGCAGATGCATCATAGTTTTTCACAAAATTACAAGCATCTTTAATGCTTTTAGTAGTCATAAAAGATTGTCGCAAATTATCTATGTAAGTTTTTTCAACCTGTAACAACTGCTGCTTAGCATTGGCAACATTTGGATCATTCGAGTTCTCAAGAGCTATTTTAGCTTTTCTTTTAGCCTGTAAACACTTAGCAACAGTAGCAAGCATTTCTTTTATTTTCTCTTCATTTAAATTAAAAATTTGATTAAACTTATCAGGATTGCTATCAAGAACTGCCTGCTCAAGAAAAAATAAAGCTTCTTTTTGATCATCATTTAAAGAGTCTACAAAAGACATTTTAAGTTCTTTATCTACTACGCTATTAGAAGAATTTAAAAGCTTTGAAGACTTTCTTCTAATGTCAGAATAATTAAATTCTTTACAAGAAAAGAATAATAAAATAATAAATAATAAAATATTTTTCATACAGTCTCCCGCACTGCGATTACGCAAATATTTAAATTTAAAAATTAAATAAACTTTTTTAAAAAAAATATAAATTATAATATATCTCAACATTTAAAATAATAAACATTTTGTAAAACTTTATAGTAATATCTAACAAAATATGTTAGAATGACTTTGGTAGTTAAAAATGGAAATTAAAATTGATGAAAAATTTAATATAGTATTTAACAATGGTCTTAAATTAATAGAAAACATTGAAGAACAAAAGGAACGTTTATTTTTTTTACCTTAAGACACCAAAAGGCAGCTTAAAAGAAAATCCAAATTATAGATTTGACTATAACTTTTACTTTAAACTTTGCAAAGCTAATAAACTAGAATCTATTAAAATTTTTTTTAAACCTTTCAAAAGAACTTAAAATAGACCTTATTAAGGTAAAACCAACCATTAAAAACATAACAATAAATTTTTTCTTTTTAGGAAAAGAAACTTTAAAAATGGATTTTAAAATATGAGTATAATTTTTGACAAAAACTTAGGAATATTGGAAAAACAATAGAAGAAATTCAAAATGAAAAAAAACATATTTTGAAAACAAAATACGGCATAAACATTAAAGACAATTCAATTTATGACATAATAAACTTTCCAAGCTCAAGCATTGATAAACAAATATCAGAAGTCTTAAAAGAGCTTTTTTCTAAAATAAAAGAAAATGGAAGCTATTTTAATGCACTCAAAGAAGACTTAAGCACACCCAAAAGCTCAACTTATGAAGCAATAAGAAAAGCCTTGCTAAATGTTGAAGGGGTTAAACACATAAACATTTTAAGTGGGCCTGGAACAATCAACCTATGCTTAATATTGCAAGAAGATTGCTTTAAAGACAAAGAAAAAAATCAAATCAAAATTGAAACTAAACAAAATATTTGGCAAGCAATATACTGTACAGCGCCAAGCGGAACAGTTTTTAAAGGTGACGTTGAGATTGAGTTTTTAAACAAACACAATCAAAAAAAACATACAAATTCAGCTTAGGCAAAAAAAATATGCATATCTTAAAGCAGTCTACAAAACAGAAGCAAAAGACGCAATCTAGAAAGAAATAGATGCTCAAATTAGAGACATTTACAACAAAATATTAACCGAAAAATACATTGAAATGGGAACATCTCTTAGATATCAAGACTTTCTTGCACCAGTTAGCATTATCAGGGGAATAAAAGAAATGAGAATCGGAGTTTGCATTAAAAGTGATGACATAAAAAAAATCACACAACTTAGTGACAGTAATTTTGCATTCAATAAAGACGAAAACACCAGTGAGAATGAAATCATTATTTTTGATACAAACAAAATACTACTATTAACAGGGAATAAAAATGAATAAAGAAATACCAAAATTTTTAGAAAATACCCAAATTGAAAAATTTATTTACAATGAGCTTGATTACAAAAAAGAAATATTAAAAGAACTAAAAGAACTGCTTGAAAACTTTAACACAATTAATGTTAAAAAGAGTATTAACTCTAAATTTATTGCATTACTGATGCTTTCAATATTTAATGCATTTCACTTTAAAAAAGAGCTAGATAAAAATCTTGTTAATTCTTTAGACGCTATTATTTTTGCAATCAAATCCATTGGCACTGACAAGAGTTTTATTGTACTCTTTAAAGCCTTTTTACACGCAAATGTAGAAGTCAGCTCAAACGAAGACGCTCCAGGTGAAATAATAATAAAATTGCTTGGAAACATTAAATCGCCGATTGAATTTAATATTGCAGCAAAAATCAAAACAAACTAAAAAAATAACCGTAAAGCACTCTGGATTTAAAAAGGCTCTAACTTCTAACTATATGCCAAAGATTACAAAAACTCAGTATATGAATTTATTAAAATATTAATTCCTATAGGAAGAATAGTTAAAATCATAGACAAAAAACAAATGGAAATAAAAGGCACAAGAACAAAAAAATTTGGCACAATAGAGCATTTTTTTGATTTACCGCCTACTAGCGTGTAAATAACAATTTAAAACTAAAAGAAATTTAAAAAGGAGAATTTATGAATACCAACGAACCACAAGAGAGTGTACAAATAAAGACTTAAACAGAAAAACAAAGGTTAATCAGAAGCGACCTTATTCCTAGTAGAAGATACTTGCGCAATCACATATAAACATCTCCTAGAACAAATACAAAACGATACATTTTACAACAGTGAATTTGGGTGCTTTAAAAAAGCAATAAAAGACGTAATTAGCAAGGAACTTTTAGAAAATAAAGAATATATAAAAAACATTTACATTAAAGTAATCTCTAAGCTTTTAGAACTAAGCGAACCACTTGAAAACATAGATTTTGACACTGTTTTTTAAAAAAATTAAATCTACGTTTATTTCAAGCTTAAAGCATACAAACACAAAGCCGTCTTCAAACAAAATTTCAATTTACAACTCAAACACAAAAGATATTGAGCTTATTCAATTTGAAATTTTGATTGAAAGTTTAAAAGAGGTTCTTGCAGAAAAATCTGAAATAAATAAACTCAAAAATGATTTAATCGGTTATTTACAAATAAACGATTTTACAGATAAATTCCGAAACTCTTTTAAATCAATACCCAAACAAACTTTTGATACAAAAAATGAACAGCTTGTAAGCTGCTATCAAAACGGAATCCCACAAGTTGTAGACGTTCCTATCTGGTGGCAAGGAAAACCACATGGCTTTGGAGAACTACACACAATAGTTGATGATGCTACAATAATAGAATTTCAATATAAGAACAAAGCTATAACTGTTGTACTTAAAAACAAAAGAAGCACATCAATTGTAATAAACGAATCATACAAAAACAATTACATTTATTTACAAATAAATGCAGAAATTAGATATTCAAGCTCAACAGAAGATCACGATAAACAATTTTATCTTCAATTTGAAAAAAGCTCTGCAAAAATTCTAATAGCTTCATTTTCTTCTCAAAACATGCCCACACTTAAAACACCAATTTACAACGGCTGGTACTACGTTGGATCAGGCAAACTAAGCATGGGAGAAGAAATGCCAATACTAAACAAAGTATAAAAATAAATAAAAGGAGATATTTATGGATACAATACTTATTTTTTTGTCAACAATTGACAACACAAAACTAATTATATTAGGAGGATTTATTGTGCTGGCAATAATACCAATAATTTTGGCAATAAAACCGCCTTTTATAGAAAATTTAAATGTTCTTATTAAAAAATTTTTAAAAAATACAAATAAAAAGGAAACAAAATGAATATCAAATCTGGAATTGAGGCTTTAAATAATTTATATGATTTTCTAAAAAGTAGTGATTCCCCAACAGAAATCAAAGTGGAAAAGGGAATATATTTAGGACTTAACCTTTACAACCTAATAATGAGCATCTACAAAGACAAAATAACAACCCTTGAGAAGGAAGAATCAATAAAAATATTAAATGAAATTGAAAATGTTAATAATAAAATTACTCAACTTATATCAAGCATTAATGATGAGAGAGACGCAAGCATTATTGAACATTTAAGAGAAGAGAGAAATGAACTAATGACAATCAAAACTCAAGCACTCCAATAACAAATAAAAGGGTTCTCAGAAAATCCAAGCACTACTAATAATAAGGCCCAAAACCTAAAAGAAAATAAAGGAGATAAAATTGCAAATTAAAAATTTCCCTTTTTTGTTTTTATTAAACACCCTTATAATCTTTTCATGCTCTACAATAGCAAGCCTTCCAGAAGAACCAGAGCGCCCAAAAGATTCAATATTAAAGGCTTTAAGCTTATATGAAGCGCATCTTTCAAGCTATATTATGTATTTACAAACATTTCTTGTGAAGACTAAACAAAAAGTAAATAATAAAAATTATCCTGAGTTTAAACTTTTTGACACCAGTAAATTAGAAAAAGATCAAACTCTCAAATCAATCAAAACAAACATTGCCAATTTAAAAAATCACATTGATAAAATAAAACCAATTGCAATACAGATTTACAAAAAATATACCCTAACACCTTAAAAAAAGACATTTAATTTTTCTTTTTCCTACAGCCCCACTTATGGGACTTTTTTTAATAAAAGTCTACATTAAAACTAAACTTAATTAAAACTAAACTTAATTAAAACTAAACTTAATTAAAACTAAACTTAATTAAAAGTTATTATCATTTTATTTTTTTTTTAATTTTCTATTTGTTATTTATTAATCTTATACTATAATTATATTTGTATTAAGTTATATTAATATAAAAGGAGAATATATTATGAAAAAATATTTATTGGGAATAGGTCTAATATTAGCCTTAATAGCATGTAAGCAAAATGTTAGCAGCCTTGACGAGAAAAACAGTGTTTCAGTAGATTTACCTGGTGAAATTAAAGTTCTTGTAAGTAAAGAAAAAGACAAAGACGGCAAGTACAGCCTAATGGCAACAGTAGACAAGCTTGAGCTTAAAGGAACTTCTGATAAAAATAATGGATCTGGAGTACTTGAAGGCGTAAAAGCTGACAAAAGTAAAGTAAAATTAACAGTTTCTGACGATCTAAGCAAAACCACACTTGAAGTTTTAAAAGAAGATGGTAAAACATTAGTATCAAGAAAAGTAACTTCTAAAGACAAGTCATCAACAGAAGAAAAATTCAATGAAAAAGGCGAATTAGCTGAAAAAACAATGACAAGAGCTGACGAAACCAGACTTGAATACACAGAAATTAAAAGCGATGGATCCGGAAAAGCTAAAGAAGTTTTAAAAGGCTATGCTCTTGAAGGAACTTTAACTGCCGAAAAAACAACATTGGTGGTTAAAGAAGGAACTGTTACTTTAAGTAAGAACATTTCAAAATCTGGAGAAGTAACAGCTGAGCTTAATGACACTGACAGTGCTGCTGCTACTAAAAAAACTGGAGCTTGGAATTCAGGCACCTCAACTTTAACAATTACTGCTAACAGCAAAAAAACTAAAGACCTTGTGTTTACAAAAGAAAACACAATTACAGTACAAAAATACGACACAGCTGGCATTAAATTGGAAGGATCAGCAGTTGAAATTAAAACACTTGATGAACTTAAAAACGCTTTAAAATAAGGAGAATTTATGAGATTATATTTACTAGGCTTTACTTTAGTATTAGCTTTAATAGGATGTGCACAAAAAGGCACTGAGCCAAAAAATACTTCTGGAAAAAACAATGATCAAGAAATTATAGACTCAAGCAAAGCAGAAAAAGACGATAAACAAACCCTTCCTGCAGCGACAGAAGACTTAGTGTCTTTGTTTAATGGGAATGAAGTTTTCGTAAGCAAAGAAAAAAATAGCTCCGGTAAATATGATTTAAGAGCAATAATTGATCAGGTTGAGCTTAAAGGAACTTCCGATAAAAACAATGGTTCTGGAAACCTTGAAGGTGTAAAACCTGACAAGAGTAAAATAAAGTTAATGGTTTCTGACGATCTAAACACAGTAACCTTAGAGACATATGACGCTAGCAACCAAAAAATTTCAAGTAAAGTTACTAAAAAACAGGGGTCAATAACAGAGGAAACCCTCAAAGCTAATAAATTAGACTCAAAAAAATTAACAAGATCAAACGGAACTACACTTGAATACTCACAAATGACAAATGCTGACAATGCTACAAAAGCAGTAGAAACTCTAAAAAATGGCATTAAGCTTGAAGGAAATCTTGTAGGCGGAAAAACAACAGTGGAAATTAAAGAAGGTACTGTTACTCTAAAAAGAGAAATTGAAAAAGATGAAAAAGTAAAAATCTTTTTAAATGACACTGCATCTGGTTCTAATAAAAAAACAGGTAAATGGGAAGACAGTACTAGCACTTTAACAATTAGTGCTGATAGCAAAAAAACCAAAGACTTGGTGTTCTTAACAGACGGTACAATTACAGTACAAAACTATGACACAGCTGGCACTTCCCTTGAAGGATCACCAAAGGAAATTAAAGATCTTTCAGAACTTAAAGGTGCTTTAAAATAATAATAAGTAACCTCCCCCTACAAAGCATCAGCTAGTGTAGGAAGGGTTTATTACAACCTAAAAATTGAATTTATATGTTTTTCAATTTGTTACTTCTAGAAGAAGTCTCTTAGGAGGCTTCTTCTCTTTTTAAAAGAGAAAACATAACAATAAGCAAGTCAATATCCATTTTAAGTCTTTAACCTTTAAGTCTTTAAAATTAAAATAAAAAGCTTTAATAAACTGAATGCATGGCCAAAATTAAGAAAATCAATAGGGCTAATTCCTTCACTCAAGCCTAACTCTTGAATGAAGAATAAATAGAATAATCTAAATTTTTAATAAAATTAAACCCATCTCTAATAGCTCACTATCTTAAATAAAAAATAACGCGTAAAAATAATTTACTCCTAATATAAGTTTATTATTTATTATATTTTATTACAAAAATTTACTTTTGTAAAGTACATTTAACAAATATGTATTAAATACACTTTTTTTATATTTTTTATATAAAAATACTTTACTTTTTTAAGAAACTGTACTATTAATTAAGTTATAATTAAAGAAACTACTTATATTAGGAGTATAAAATTGAAAACATTAAAACAAAAATCACCAAGCACTACAAAAAGGGCAAAGAACTTCCAACACAACTTGATTGTATTAATCTCTACTCTTAACTTTATCAACTTAAATTTAAAAAAATATACGCAAAAAAACATACTTTATTTTCTAAATAAAAACCTTGAAAGAAATAAACAAAACCCCATAAAACTCAAAACACTGCAAAACTATTTATACACACTAGAGAAAAAATTCAAAGTCACACTAAACTACTGTAAACATTTAGGAAAAAATTCTGGAAGTGAAACTTATTATAAGCTTAAATATGAAAAAGAAAAGTGCTATTTAATAATTAACACATACTTTAAAGAAAAAGTAATCAATAAAATCAACGAATTTACGCAAAGAATAGAAAAATTTAATCAAATAAATAGTAGTGTTAAATGGGAGTGTATTAATAATACTAATAATATATATAAATATAAAGAATATAGAAATATACAAAAAAATTCTAAAAAAACAACAAATGTCGAAATACTAAAAAAATATTTAAGTAAATGTAATTTCAAAACAGAAATTCCATCTATAATAATGAACTTAAAAACTACAACCAGAATTAAAATCTATCATTTAAGAAACCTAAAGCACATTGAAAATGATCTTAAAGAAATAGATCCTAAAAACATTGAAAAACACATATCAGACGCAATAAAAGAAAACGCAAACAATCCAGGGTATCTGTGTAAATTTTTCAAAAACAGTGGATACAAAAAGATAATAGATAAAATAAAAGAAACAGAAAAAAAATATAAAAGCAAAAAAGAAATTTTAAAAAAAATACTTGAATCAAAAATAAAAGAGTTAGAAAATAAACAATATAAAAAAGAAGATCTTGAAAAATTTTTCAGAAAAACATACGAAATTTATAAAATAAAACCACATTTCATAATAGAATACAAAAAATATCCAGATTTATATGAGTTAGTCAAAAGAGCAAAAAAAGAAATTCCCAAAATCCAAAACAAAATGGTAAAGTTAAAAAGTATAAAAAACAACATTTTTAGTATATTATTAGAACAGTTAAGGCATAAAGTAGATAATGATAAATTAATTCCTACTTTAAAAAAATTCATTGAGAATGAGCCTGACCTTAAATATAGCAAGGTATTTGACAATTCCTACTATAATAATTTGATTGAAATAGTGAGCTAGAGAGAAAATGTACAGCTTAGCTTTACTATTAAGGAAAAAGGAAAAAAATGACGGCTTTACTTGAACGATTAAAGCAAAAGCAAAAAGAATTAAAATTAAACACAGAAAATAAACCAAAGTTCAAAAAAGAAAAAAAGGCTAATGTCTTTTCTAAGATTGAGGAGGTTAAGGGCAGAAAGATATACCATACTAAAATCTTTAATGACTTTTATACATTTGGAATAAGTAAAAATGAACCTACAAAATTTTTCATTTCTTTGAGGGGAATCTTTAACATAGAAGACATAAGTATGTTTCATTTATTCTCTTTAAGAGAAGACGATGAATTTATGGGAATTTATTATGGAATAAAAAAGCTTGATAAAGCGTTTATTGTAAAGAATTTCAACAAGAAAGAAACTTATACTCTTAGAAAATGTGAATATATTGAATTTAAGTTTAAAAAAGGTTCTGTTTTTTGTTATTTAAATGGTCTTCATATTTTACTTAAAAAGGATAGGATTAACAGCCCTTATTACAACACACTTTTAAATATTATTTTAGAATTAGAAATCGAACTATACACTTTTTATAGCAAAAAATTGTCAAAAGGGGGAATTATTCCTGAATGGATAAAAAAGAGACAAAAGTAATAACAGTTGCAAGCATAAAAGGTGGTGTTGGCAAGAGCACAACAAGTTTAATTTTTGCCACATTGCTTTCAATCAAATGCAAGGTTCTTTTAATAGATATTGATACTCAAGCTTCAACAACAAGCTATTTTTTCAATAAAATTAAAGACAATAATGTAGATTTAATAAATAAAAATATATATGAAGTCTTAATATCAAATTTGCATATAGATAATGCGTTAATAACAATTAACGAAAATTTGGATTTAATTCCAAGCTATTTAACATTACATAAATTCAATTCAGAATCTATTCCATATAAAGAATTTAAATTAAAAGAGCAGCTAAAGCTACTTAGCAATCATTACGATTATATAATACTTGATACAAATCCCAGCTTAGATTTTACTTTAACAAATGCTCTTGTGTGTAGCGATTACATAATAATACCAATAACAGCAGAGAAATGGGCTGTTGAAAGTTTAGATTTGTTTACTTTTTTTATGAACAAGTTATTATTGGCTTTGCCAATGTATTTAATTAATACTAAATTTAAAAAAAACAACACTCATAGAGAACTTTTGAAAGTTTTAAAGAAAAATAACAATTTTTTAGGCACAATATCTGAGAGAGAAGATTTAAATAAAAGAATAGCAAAAAATCACATATTTGATTTGACGAAGGATTACATAATAGAGTACCAAAATACGCTTACTGCGTTTTTAAATAAATCAAGTTGCGTACACTAAGTGTACTCAATTGTAAAGGAGGAGTATAAGTGTATATAAAGATAAATAAAAGAAATTTATCTGAGAGTGTTAGAGAAGAAGAACAGGCTCTTGTTCATTATAATAAGCTTAAAGAAAAATTAAATATTAATTTTCAAAAAGAAATTTACTGCAAATTAGAAGCAATGAAGGTTTTAAAGGAAATCAAAGATAAAGAATATTATAAGCTTGATAACTATTCTAGTTTTGATGATTTTGCAAAAGACTATAGACTTGCTAGAACCCAAACATATAAGTATCTTAAAATTGCAACAGCAATAGAAGAAGGAGTAATCGAAGAAAAGTATGTGATTAAAAACGGAATTAATGATACAATTTGTCTTCTTAAAACAAAAGAGAGCCCAAGTTTAAAAAAATCTAACCAAAACTCAATAAAACCACTAAGATTTCAGCTTAAAAAGGAAGAATCTTATTTTTTTTATAAAAAAAATTCCAAGCTTACAAGCTTTATTTTGGAAAAAATTTTTTTTGAGGAAAAAAATTTTTTATTAAAAATAATTAAAGAATTTGAAACTTATAGAAATAAACGAAAATGAAATATTTATTTGCAAAACTTGAAAAGTTAGTGTATACTTTATAGGTACAGACTGACACGCAATGTGTCGCTCTTAATATAAGGACCTGTTACCTTAAAGGGTTTATTGAGCATTCTTTTAAAAGAAAGTCCAATAAACCCTTTAACTTTTAATTTAAAGTTTTTATTTTTTTTAATAGTAATTTTGGAAAAATTTAGAAAAGTATTTACAAAACATCAATTTTTTTATACTATAGTATTAGTAAAAACTTATATTAAGGGTTAAGATGAAAAGGCTTAATAAGATCAAAAGGAAAGAATAATACAAATTTTTAATTGAAACCCTTGCCATTAAAAACAATGGGTTTGAGTGGCTTGTTTCTAATAATATTAAAGATTCTTAAACCCGAATGTTTATCTTATTAAGCTTTTAGATTCTAAAGTTTAAATA
This sequence comes from Borreliella mayonii, assembly GCF_001945665.1. Taxonomy (NCBI): domain Bacteria; kingdom Pseudomonadati; phylum Spirochaetota; class Spirochaetia; order Spirochaetales; family Borreliaceae; genus Borreliella; species Borreliella mayonii. The sequence continues at coordinate 15,849 of NZ_CP015795.1, forward strand.
AAAATTGGTCAGGAATGTTTAATTAATGTTTATTGGAAAAATATTACAAAGCAATTCAGAACTTTTTAAAGACATTCAAAAGTCCGGGTGTTATTTTTTATCTTTGCACTATTGGATATTTGTTTTAACAGGTCTTGATTTTACGGCAAAAGACATTAATTTAAATTATCAGCGGTTTTTGGAATTGGGTTACATTAGAAATGATTGTTATATTTTAAATCCATGCAAAATTCTTGGTTGTTATAAAATATTTTCTAAGGTTAGACATGAGAGTCCGTTTTATTTGCCTAAAGCTGGCAGAGAGTTTGAAATAACAGAGATTAAGCTAAAAGATCGAGCCTTTGTTCATTTTCTTGTAATGGATAATAATAAGGTACTTTACGATAGCCTTGATTTAAAGTCTAAAGGAAAGAAATTACAAATAATATCAAAAAGAATATTTAATTATTTTATTTGAAAATATTGATGTCATTTTATAACTTTTAGTGTTTTCATAGCATTTTTAAATTTTAAACCTTTTGGGTTAATTGCTTTAACTTCTTTTAGTTTTTGAATGCTGGTTAAAGAGCTTAATATTTGTTGTCTGTATTTCAAAACTAACATTTAAATTGTAAGACCAAACAGCCCAACACAGGCGGTTGTTTGGTCTATTGTTTTAAGTTAAGTGTAAAAATAGTGTTTATTTGGTTTTATTATCCTTTTTTTGCTTTGCTTTAACCCTTTGCAATTTTTCTCTCATTTTTTTTGCAATCTCAAGTATTCCTTCAGCTGTAGTTGGAGGATTTTTTTCGGCCTCCTCTGAGATTTTTGTTTTCATGTCTTGTATCCCAATTCTTTCTAATGGTTCTGAGACTTCAAACATTAAGTCATACATTGCTGAGAATTCACCACTATATCCAGTTTCTTTAAGTTTAGCAGCCTCCTCTTCTATTGCTGTTATGAATTTTTCTGCTACGGCAATAGCGCGTAGTTTTGCTTGTTTTATGAAATCCCCGAAATCCCCTGATCCCGCTACCTTACCACCTGTTGCACTGCTTGTGAACGCGTCAAAATTTACACCTTTTGCGGCAGCCTCTTTTTTAATTTCATCTATTTTATCTACAATATCTTTAGCTGATGTTTCTAATCTAATTTTTGTTTCTCCTGATAATCCGCATGATATAAGCAGGTTAACAAGTAAAGTGAGTTTAAGTAAATTTTTAAAGGTTTTATTAGTTTTATTATATTTAGTCATAATGTTATCCTCTTTTTGAATTTTAATAAAAGCAATAAATCAATTAATATTATTAAATTATAAATATTAGGACGAGCTAAAAATTTTATTTTTAGTCCATTCTAATGACAATATTTTTATTTCTTTTTTTTGCTTTTATTATTTTTTTTCTCCTTATTTTCAATATTTTGTTTTACCTTAATTGCTTCAAGTTGGTTTTCTATTTGAACTTTAACCTCAAGCAATCTTTCAGCTGTGTTTATAGGGTTACTTTTGGTGTCTTCCAAAACACGGGTTTTTATGCCTGTTATTCCAACCTCTTCTAGTGATTCTGCAACTTCAAGCATTAAATCAGACATACCCAAGAATTGATCACTGTTTCCAGTCTCTTTAAGTTTTAAAGCTTCTTTTTCTATTGTCTTAAGGAATTTTCCTGTTTCGCCAATGGCTTGTACTTTTGCTTCTCTTAAGGCAGGTCCTCCATTTGTCACTTTAGAGCCGGTTTTACTGTCTGTAAAAGCTGCAAAGCGCACACCTTTTTCGGTGGCTTCTTTTTTTATTTTTAAAATTTTGTTTTTTAAATCCTTCGAGGATGATTCAAGTGCCAGCTTTGTTTTTTTTATTAATTCAATATTACATGCTATAAATAGAGCACAAAACAAAGTCGTGGCTGTTAAATTTAATTTTTTCACCTTGTTACCTCCTTTTATATTAAATTTAATTAAATTTAATCCTAAATTTTAGCCCACTTTATTGAAAATAAAATAAAATAAAAATTAGTCAATAAAGTTGATATAAAAAGTTAATATAATTTTTAAATTTGTACCGAATTGCAAAACTTTTATTTTAAAGCCCTGTAAGTTTAAATTTTATTTTTGTTAAGAGGCATAAATTTGTTTTATGCAAATATAGTAGTAACATTGTTTGGAACTATAAGTTAACTTGTGTAAGCTAGTTTATAATTTTGAGATTTATTTCCAGTTTGTCAAAATATTACAAATTGGTTATTTTGTAAATTAAATCAAAGATCTAAAAGAATTTAGATCTTAAAAATGAAAGAGAAGCCATGCTCCCGCAATTTTTTGGCTTCTCTTTTGAGTATTTTGACTATTTTGACACCCTTTTAATTAAGGAGCAGGAGTAGGATTATCAGGCTTACAAGGTATAATAACGTCTTTTAGGCCTTTAAAAATTGTCCCGTTTTGTTTGCTCCAGAGACCGTTTTTCCCTTTAATTATTATATCTAGTAAATTTTCATTAGTTGTATTGTTTCCAGCAGTTCTATTAAGCGTTTTAATCCTTCATTTTACTCGTTAACAACTATTCCTTTGATTTTTATTTCTCACTCTTGAGTAATACCTTATATCCATATTACAGGATAATATTCCTGCTGGCAATAAAATATATTTTAAACAGTTCTTTTCCCTTTTGCTATTTATTTTTATTAATTTTATTATCTTTAAAAAAGATATCTCGTTAATTAAATTATTCACAATAAAAAACATTAATTTTTCTTGAGTTTTTAAAAGAGCTTAATTAAAATAAGATGAGCTTAATTAAAATAAGATAATGATATTTAAAAATAGAAAAGAAGAATATTTTTTTTTATTTAAAAAAGGTTTAAAAGATTTAGACATTGCTCAAATTTTAGGTGTTAGTGAATCTTTTGTAGCAAAAACCCGAAACAAATATTTTAAATCAGGCGATTCTTTTTGTAAAAAGAACTGTTTTTCTAGCGCTAGCGACTCAGCAGCAGAAAGCATCTCTAAAACATCTTTTAATGAGGATAATTTTAACAACTTGGTACTAATTGCTACAAAAAAGGCTTGTGAGTTGGAAAATGCTAAAAATGAGACTGAAAGGTTATTTTACGAGACAGTTTGTTCTTTTATTGATTCTTATCACAGATATAAAAATCTCAGTTTAGCGCCAATAAAAAAATATGCATTAATCTTGGATTTAAAAATTAGTAAACTTCAAAGCGAGATTAGCGCCAATAAAAAAAGGGGTCTTAAAGGCCAGGAAAGCCTTGAGGCAGAGCTTGCCGATAAGATTAAAAAAGAGAGAGAAGAGGCTGAAAAAAGCTTATTACTATTTGCATGAGAGAGGATTTTGATGCTCTTGTTAAGCTTAAATCTGTTTTAAGTGGTAAGAATTTAAAATTGGAGTAAAATTTGAAATTTTCAAGATCCTTAACATTTCTCAATCTTCAGAAAAAGTTTAAAAATAAGTTTAATATTAACATTTTGGATTATATTAAGCCAAAATCAACCAACATTTGTTTTAAAGATTTTGAAAATAAATACTTGACTGCTAAGCAAAAAGAAGTGCTTTTTGATATAGAAAGTCACAATTATTCAAAAGTAATATTTAGTGGCGGGATTGCAAGTGGAAAGACGTTTTTAGCCTCATATCTGCTTATTAAAAAGCTGATTGAAAAAAAATCTTTTTATGAGTAAGATACTAATAATTTTATTATAGGCAATTCTATTGGCTTGTTAATGACAAATACCATAAAGCAAATAGAGAAAATTTGTGGTTTGTTAGGAATTGATTATCAGAAAAAGAAAAGTGGTCAGTCTTTTTGTAAAATAGCAGGTCTTAAGCTTAGTATTTATGGGGGGGGGGGAAACAGAGATTCTTTTTCTAGGATTCGTGGGGGTAATAGTGCAATAATTTATGTAAATGAAGCAACAGTAATTCACAGAGAAACTTTGCTTGAGGTAATTAAAAGGCTTAGAAAGGGTAAAGAGATTATTATTTTTGATACAAACCCGGAAAGCCCAGCTCACTATTTTAAAACAGACTATATTGAAAATATAGATGTTTTTAAAACATATAATTTTACAACGTACGACAACCCTTTAAATTCAGCAGATTTTATTCAAACTCAAGAGAAACTTTATAAACATTTTCCTGCTTATAAGGCTCGTGTGCTTTACGGAGAGTGGATTTTAAATGAATCTACACTATTTAATGAAATGATTTTCAATCAAGATTATGAATTTAAAAGCCCAATAATGTACATTGATCCTGCATTCTCAGTAGGCGGCGGAGACAATACGGCTGTTTGTGTTTTAGAGCGCACTTTTGAGAAATTTTATGCATATATTTATCAAGATTAAAAACCAGTAAGCGATAGTTTAATGCTTGGTTCTATTCAAGTTTTAATAGAAAATTTTAATGTAAATACTGTTTACATTGAGGAGAGAGATAGTATCAAAGGGGATGGAATTTTAACTAAAGCAATTCTTTTCCTAAGAAACAAGAGTATTAATTATTTTAAAGTTGCCCCAATAAAACCCTTAAGCAATAAATTTAAAAGAATATGTGCTCTTATTCCTTTGTTTGAAAGCCGCAAAATAGAATTTTTAAAAATAATAAGTAAAAATGTAGTATCTGATATTTACAGCTACAAAGGAGACGGCAAAACAAAAGATGATGCACTTGATTCTCTTGCAAATGCTTATCTTCTTTTGAAGCTAAATTATAAAGAAAAATTATTTCATTTAGGCAAGTTTAAATATTTATAATTTGATCTATATTTTTATTTATAAATTTAAGTTTGTTGTGATTAATAATTATTTAAAAAGTTTTTGTTCTGATTTTGCTAAAAATTTCTTTTTACCTTAAATCTAGGCTAAAGCAATATTAAATAAATTTTAAAACAATTAAAATATTATTTTAAAAATACAATAATTTGTAAAAAATAGAAGACCAATATTTAATCTTTTAAAAGTTTTGAAAAAAATTTTTTTAAAGCTTAATTTTTTGGGAAATATTATTGATATGATTTATAATTTACTTTTTATTATTTTTTATTTTAAGGAGTTGCCACGAAAAGCAGATTTTTTTATGCTTGTTATCAAGTCTTAATTTTTTTTAATTGTAATGCTTTTACACAGACTTAATGGTGACTTTAAAAAAAATAGCTAGAATTTAAAATATTTTGAGCAATTTGCTTTTTAAAAAGAGAATTTATTTTGCATCAATTTTGATTAGATTTTATTTTATTAAGTTTGCTAAATCTGTTAGCGCAAGGTATTTTTAAAATTTATTTATTAAATCTATTCAAATGTATTTCAAGGAGAGAGAAATATGAGAATGGCTGGGTTTCTTTTTTTTTTAATGTGTCTTTTAAGTTGCAGTTCTTTTAATAAATTGGGCAATAAAAGCTTATTGTCCAAAAATAAGCAAAAAGTCTCGAATTATAACAAAGAATATTATCAGAAAAACAGAGAAAAACTTAAATTAAGAGCTAGAGAGCGATATCGCAGAAACAGAAAAAGTTAAATTGACTAGAAAGAATTAAACTTATTAAATATTTTAAAATACTTTTAATATTAAGCAATGTATTTAAATTGATTGGTGGATTTATGTAAAAGATGTGTGGTTTTTAGTTATTTGAAATAATTTTTTGCTTTTGAAATAAATTAAATTTTAATTAGGAGAATATACATGAAGAGATATATTTATGTATATATATTTGCAATAATAGTAAATTCTTATTATTTAAATGATTTTTCTAATATGGAAAAAAGCAATTTTAATAAATATGATTTAAATTTTTCTAAGCTTTCTTTATCTGAAAGAGAAAATGCTATTTTAAAAATTCAAAGAAAATTTAAAAGTTTAACTGATAAAATAAGTTCTAGAATATCTAATTATAGCGAGATTAAAGTTAGCAATTTTTTTAGCGAATCTAGTGAACAAAAAATTAATCTTTTAAATAAAATTTTAGAGATTTTAAAAGTACAACACGGGTTGATGGAAAAAAGTAGCAATAGTTTAAGCAAGCTTAGCATGTTAAGTGGAAGCAATTCTGCTATTCTTGATCCACAGCCAGAATTGAAACTTTTAAATCAAAAATATTCAGATATAGATGAAAAACTGAGAGAAATATGTAATTACATTCTTAGTAACAGTATTGACTTTAATAAGGTTTTAAAGGATTTGGTTTATTTAAAAGAGAGCTCTTTAGCACTAATACAAAAATAAGTTTTTTATAAATAGAGTCATTAATTTTTGACTCTATTTATAAAAAAGCATTTATTCTTCTAAAGGTTTTATTTCTGATATGGCAAATCTTTCTGAATTGTTTGTATTCCATCCTGTCCATTTATCATTTTTAAAAAGATAGTTTCCCGCAACACTGTATATTGGAATTATTGGATAATCATTTTCAATAATTATTTCTTCTATTTTTTTTAATATTTCTAATCTGAGTTTTTCATCCACTTCAAGATCAGATTTGCTTATCAGCTCGTCAAGTTCAGGATTTGAATATCCGTAAGATACAAAATGTGAACTTTTAGTTTCAAATAAATTAAAGAATGCCATGGGATCTAAATAATCTCCTTGCCAGGACCTTACTGAGATCTCATATTGGCCTTTTAAAATATTTGATATGTGGTTAGCCCATGTTTCAGGTTCAATTGCTACATCAATATTTAAAACTTTTTTCCATTGGCTTTGAATAAAATTAGCAACTTCTTTTTCAAGATCATCTTTATTGTATTTTATTGTAAGAGTTGGAAAATTTTTCCCATCCGGATATCCAGCTTCAGCTAAAAGTTTTTCTGCTTTTCGTGGGTTGTATGGCTTTAGCCTTTTCCCGTAATTATAGTTGTTAATGTTTGGACTTATTTTTCTTGTTGCTTTAAAGTTGTTATCAAGCACTCTGTAAACCAATGTTTCTCTATCAACTGCAAGAGATAATGCTTCTCTTACTTTTGCATTGTCAAGAGGTTTGACATTTGTGTTTAATGAGAAAAACCCAATTTGGTTAATGTCAGATGAATAAAAATCTTCTCTTAAGATAAGCTCATTAATAAGGTTTAAGGGGATATTATTAAAAATAGCATCAATTTCATTGTGCTCATACATGCTGTAAATTCTGCGAGCGTCATTTATGGTAACAAATATAAGCTCATTAATATCAACGTTTTTAGCATCATAAAATTTTTTATTCTTTTCAAGAGATATTTCTTCGTTTAAGATTCTTCTTTTTAACTTAAAAGGTCCGCTTGTAACCATGTTTTCCGAGTTTGTCCATTTATTTCCAAACTTTTTAACAACGTGAGTAGGAATAGGCATAAATATTGGGTGTGTAAGCATATCAAGAAAATATATTGTTGGGCTAGAGAGAGTTATTTCTAGAGTTTGCTCATTAATCACCTTTACTCCAACTTCATCTGCATTTAATTTTGTTTCGTAAAATTCTTTTGCATTTTTTATCTTTGATATTAATAGGTTAATATTTGGCACATTAAGCTCATTTTCTAAGGCCATTATGTAAGAGTCTCTAATAGTGCTTGCTGTTATTTTAACGCCATCACTCCAATAAATGTCGTCTCTTAAATAGAACGTATAGCAAGTATTGTCATAAGAAATGTCCCAATTTTTTGCAAGTCCTGGCCTGTATCCACCTGTTTTAGGATCACCCCTTAAAAGCCCGATAAATAGTTCGTTTATAATTAAATTGCCCAATCTATCGCTACAAAATTGTGGGTCAAGCGATGTTGGTTCGTTTCCAATTCCAACGCCAAAGACAATATCATCTTTTGCTTTAGAAGTCGTGCACGAGATTACAACAGCAATAATTAATATTAAAATTAATCTCTTATTTTTTATTTTGTTATTCATTTTTCCATCTCCTCATGGCATTTTAGTATTTTATAGCAAATTATATTGCAATATATTTTTTTAAAATACATTTTATACTGTTGGTAAATACTCCAATAAGCCTGTTGTTTTTTGTTTATTTGTGAAATTAAAAGGTTTTAGCTTATTTTTAATGCAATTAAAGCTTTCAATTAAAGCTTGAGATTTAGCAAAGAATATTCTTTATTTAAAGGGAAAAGACGAAAAAAGAGACACATTATTAGCTTTAAAACTACAAATAGAGCCTTAAGGCTCTATTTGTAGTTTTAAAGAAGTTTTCAATGAATTGTTGATTTATAACAATAGAAAAATATATATCTCTCTTTGTTTTTTCCAAATAAAATTTAAATCTTTATTTAGGTGTTGGGACCTTTAAAGTAAATAAAAATTTAAGTTTTAATTTCCTTTTTATTATTAAAGAATAAAAAATTAAAGAGATTGATTTTTTATATATCTTGAAAAATCTAGAAAATGAACTATAATTACGACTTATTTTAGCGGAGGTTTTGATGCAAAGGATAAATATTTTATTAATGTTATTAGCGGTGTTTTCTTGTAAACAGTTTTGCGATGTTAAGTCGCTTACAGAAATTGATTATGGGGATGGCATTCCTATTGTTGTTAGCGATGTAGTTAAAGATTCGTTTGTCAAAGAGATTTCTTTAACTCCCAAGGAAGCTGAAAAGTTAGAGACTTTAAAGGTCTTTTTAAAAGATGCAATGGATTCTAATGGTAGAGAAGACAATTTAAAAGCTGTGTACGAGAAATCTTATAAAGAATTTTTTGATTGGCTTTCTAAGGATGTTAATAAGCAAAAAGAGTTTGTAAGCTTTTTTGACAATATTTCTAGCATTTTATCTAAAGCAGTAGATGCAAGCAAAAAGCAAAGACCTACCGAGCAGCAATCTTTAGGCTTTAAAGAATATGTTTGTTACAAAATCAAAAATAGCAAAGGCGGGGCTTTAAGTTTATTCTTTCAAAAGGTAGCTGATGCATTTGGTGTTGATGAGTACAAAAATGGAAATGATGAGAGTGTTAAAAAACCTGAGAAATGTAATGAAGAGATTTTTAAAGTAATTAAAAGAGTGTTTACCCAAAGCGAGAGTAACAACGAATTGAAAAATTTAGAAAATTGTGCAAATGTTTAAATATTTGAGATATGCTTTTTATAAAGACAGGTTCTAGTGAGAACTTGTCTTTATACTTTTTAAACGACTTTTAAGGACTTTTAAGATTATATCTTTATTAGGGTATGAGTGATAATAGCAACAACGCAAAGATCAATTTTCAAGATTTTAAATTTAATAATGTTGAATTTGCCAAAGAATTATCAATCCGGGTTATTAATTCTGCTTTAGAAGTAGAGACTAATTTAGATGAAATTTTAAAGACAAAGAATTTGCATGATGCTCATTTAAGGGTCCAAAAATCAAAATCAAGACTTATTTCTACGATTAATCTAGCTAAAAAGCTAAACAATTATCTACTCTTAGAATTTGATAAAATTCCTGATCTTGATATTCCTGTAACATTTAGCATTGTTGACAAGATTTTAAAAGTATTTTATTGGACAATAGTCAATTTTGATTCTCATACAGTAAGTGAAATTGAATTAATAGGGCTAAAAGAGATTGATTTTTTAAATGAAGATGAAGAAGGAATAAAATCAGCTGAAGAAGAGATTAGTAGTATTAAAAATTCAAAGAAAAGAGAATTTCTCTGTGAGCTACTTTTAGTTATTAAATCTACATTTCAAGCAGATAGGGCCTTAATAAAAGCAATAAGAGCATCCCTTTTAGCGACAGCTTTTATTGCTCAACGGGGAATAGAAGGCAAGCAAATTTTATTTTTTTATGTTTAGTTTAAGTTAATTGGATTTTCTGTATTTCAATATTAAAAGGTAGAGAAACAGCTCTCTACCTTTTTAATATTTATTGGGATTGGATAAAGTATTAATTTTCTTTTTAATATCATTTTACAATGTCTATCTTTTAACAATGCGAGCAAAAGTAAGCAGAATATTTTGTAAGTTTTACTTACATTCTTTAATTAATATTAGCATAAATACTCTAAAACATATTAGTTTTTTATAAAATTTTAAACGAATTTTAATATTTATATTTTGTATATTATTATTTAATAATAATTATCAAATAATAATAATTTGTATAAAAAACTGTTTTTGATATAATAATGTATAATGATATTTAAAAAAATGATTAACGAATTTAAAATGGAAATAAAAAACAATAAATCTAAAATCAATCCTGTTAATGTTTACAGATATTCAATTTTTTTTAGGAATTACATAGATAGTACAGCAGAAGATGCGCTTAAGAATGGAATTAATTTAAGCTTGCTTGAAATGTCTTGCTTAAAAGAAGGTAGCAGTCTCTTATAAGTTTAAAGGTACAGCTAAAAGAAGCTCTTCTTGAAGCAATGATAAGCTATAGATTTAATGGAGCAGACTATATTTTAGTAAAACCCAAAAGTGAAGATGAAGATTTAAGCAAAAAGGTTAACAGTGAATTACCCACAGGTTTTAAATATTTAGATTTTCAAAAAATTATTAACAAAAGAGATTCTAATTACATAGAATATTTCTCTAGTTCAAAAGATTTAGATGGTTTTGAGAGAGCAAGGGTTGTAAAAATAGATAAAAGCAGAGTAATAATTTATGAAAATTATGATTATGTTTTAGGCACTCACGAACCCGCTTATACGCAAAGCTTACTGCTTAACATTTGTCTTTTAGAGCAAATTTATTTAGAAATAGAAAAAAGAATAAGAAATTATAATTTTTTGTTTTATAAAGATGAACATTTAGTAGGGCTTGTTGAATCATTAGAGATTGTAAAAGAAGAAATTAATATTTTGGCAAACAGTAAAGACAAAATATTTTCTACTTTTTTTAAAGCTCAAGAGCCAAATAAAACTTTTCAAGCATTAAGTAGCGTTTCTGATCAGCTTAGCAGAGAGCTTAGCAAGATTAAAAGCACTCTAAATAATGATGGAATTTTTTATACAGCATCAGAGAATGCGTGCCTTGAAGTAATAAAATATGATTTAGAGTCTTTAAAAGACGCATTTGAACTTGTTAAAGCAAAAATTGGAGCTGATACTAAAGAGCCTTTAACTAGAAGTTTTAATGAGCAAGTAAAAGGACTTGGTAGTAGCGGCAAGGGAGACAAAAGCAATTATTATGATTATTTAAAAGGTGTACAAGAATCTGTTTCTAATGCGTGCAATCTCAAGCTTAACAAATATTACAGATTAAATTTGAAGTTTAATGAGCTTGAAGCTTTAAGCTATGAGCAAAGACTTGAGAGGGATAATTTGCTTCTTGATGTTTATTTTAAATATTTAAAGCTAATTAAAAATGAAAATCTAAGCGACAAGGCAAAAGAAAATCTAAAAGAACAATTAAGTTTAGTTATTTAAAAGGAGTAATTATGAAAAAAATAGCTTCAAGCGCAGACAAAGACAACCAATAAGATTTAAAAGAGTCTAAAATCAAAAACAATGAAATTTTAAGCGATGCTTTGATTGATGAGTTTTTAGAATATAAAAATCTCAAAAGTGCAAGTAATAACTTAACTGATAATTTTTCTCACAATGACTTAAGAGAATCTGTTGAGATAAATAAACTTGCAAATAATAATTTAAGTTTTGAATACAATACAGAAAATCTTTTAGCAAATGGGTATTCTTTTAAAGAGGTTGTCAAAGGACAAGCTGAAGAGCTTATTAGAAAGTATGTAAAATCAGCTCAAATATTAGCAGTAGCTGGAACTGACAACCTTGATAAGATTGACTTACGTTCCCGTGCAATACTAATAAGAGTTGCAAAGACTAACATTAATCAGAACAAAAATTCAGAAAATTCATACAAAGTAATAAATTTTCAAGGAATAAAAGTAGATCAAAAAAATAATTTAAGATCTGAGAATGTTTTTTTTAACACATATCATGATTTAAGAAAAGCAATGTTTAATCAATGGGAAGAGCTTAAGAATGAATTTTTTTGTAATAAAAAAGCATTAGCTTAAATTATAAAAATTTAAGCTTTTAATGAAAAATTTAAATAAAAAATTAATTTAAAAAAAAGGAGATTATTAATGAGTGATTCAATTGATTTTCAAAAAGAGATAGAAAAACTAAAAGCATCAAAAGTAGAACTTGAGAGCCAGCTTGAAAGTTTAAAGAAAAATCAATCTCAAAAAATTGTTTTAGACAAGCTTCAAAGCGTTAATGCTAGCAGCTACCTCGTGTTTGAGAGTAGTCATAAATTTCAAGATGGGGGGCTTTATTTTGCTCAAAAAGGCGGACTTAAAAGCTCTCCTGCTGATAAGTTTGAAAATTACCAAGCGCAAGATTTTTGTTACAAATGTGGGGTTAAGCTTATTGTTAATGGCTCACATTTGCAAATAGCAAGAGGCGGCGGTAATGATCTTTATGGGGTTTGTGTCGACTTTGACGATTTTTCAAGAACCGGTACGGTTGTTACAATCACTTGTAGTTTTGAATGTGTTTTGATTACTAAAGACAAAACTATCAAAGCATCAGACAAATTAGTAATAAACAGCTAAGGGGTTTTAGAAAAATTTGGCAAGAATGCAACAGTTATTCACGCTTTAGCATTAGGTCCTGCTGAAGAATTAAAAGATAGAAGAAATGTTTATGGCGTTAGAGTTCTTTTTTTGGTCAAGCAAATAAAAGATGCAATTTAAAAAAGGAGAATTTAAAATGGATGAGAGCATATTAAATAACGACGAGTATGTAAACACAATAAGGGATGTTTTGGTTAAAGAATGTCCAATCCCTGAATATTATCATTTTCTAAATTCACAGCAAATACAAAGTAGCAATATTTCTCTTGGAATTGATAGAATTATCAAGTGGTATTCTAATTTAACAGACATTCCTACATTAAAGGTTAATGATTTTAACACAGTCTCAACAATAAAGTTCCAAAGACAAGTAGTAAAAATTAATTATTTACCTTTTCAGTATGCATTTACTTACTATGCACTAGATGGAAAAGTTAACGTAGAGGCAAACACAAATATTAACATGAGAGAAGGACTTTTGGGAGCAATAACTGAGATACAAAAGTTAATGAGTGTGCATTATTTAAAAGGTGGACTTACACTCTCAAAAGATAATAAAAGAACTCTTCTTGTTGATGAGTCTAGCAATGAAACTATGTACGGACTTTTAAATCTTCCAAATCAAATAGACAAAACAGTTGAACAGACAAACATATCAGATCAAATAAAATCAATAAATGATGATCTTTTAAAGATTAATTTAGAAGATGAGAGAAAGGTGCCTTTTAAAATACTTACAAGCAGTAAAATCAAAGGTCGTTTGCTTGAAAGGCTTCCAAACAACAATTATTCATACAAAGACATGCTTTTTGATTTTATAAGTGCAATTAATAATGATGCAAATATTGAGCTTGAGACTACAAATTTATTAGACGATGAAATTTTAATATATCCAAGAAGCAGCAAACTACTACTTTTAAAAGACGGTCACCAACCGATATTAAATTCATACACAGAAATTTCAAGTAGCAATTTTAGAACAAGTTTTCTTGACTTTTCTATTGGAACAATTTTGGCAACAAAAAATTCAATTCTTAGAATAAAATTTGAGCTAAAAAATGAATGAAAGCAAAGTAGATACCAATCAGGCTTTAAATGCAAATTTAAAAACTCTAGAAAGCGAGAACCTAGGATCACTGCAAACAGTGTATGAGCAAATACTTAGTCTTTTAATGCTTGATGTTAAGGATCTAAGCACCAAAGAATTTTCTTTATATTTAAATTTACTTGAGAATATTTTAATTCTTAAGAGAATAAGAATTAAAAGTTTAAATGATTTTACAATGTTTGTTCTGATTTATTATTTTATTAACTGCGAGCTAAAAAAAAGAAACAGATTAAAAGGTTTTAATAATCCGGTTAAGTCTGAAAAATTTAAAGAGATATCATTAGGGTATTTTCCCACAACTTTTGACAACAGCAGCAGTTGTGGGGGTGATTTTTGTAAATGTTTAGATAGTTTAATAGAAGATTTAAGAGCAAAAGGTTTTCTAATAGGAGTAGTTAAATGAAATCTTTAGAGATGATTAATGCAAGTTTAAGTGATATTATAAATACATATTCACAAGAGCTTGTTTTCTGTAAATATAAAGCAATCAAAGATCCAATTAATGCATCTTATGAAACTAGATTTAAAAGTTCTGATGCTATTATTTTTAAAGGAATGTTTTTATTAATAAGTCCAGAAGAAGTAGTTGAGATCGAAGGTGTAAATATTTTTGATAAAAATATTTACGCCAAGGTGTATACTCTTGAGAATTTGAAATTTGAGTACGGAGATTTGGTTAAGGTTTTTGATGATTTTTATTCGATCTTGGGCGCGCAAAAGAGCTACAAAGAAGGTCTAAATTATAATACTCTGGTTTTAAGGAGCTCTTGTTGAGTGTAAAAATTAAACTTAAAGACATTTCTTTTAATGCAGAAAATAGCATTAATATCAAATCGGAAGAACTTAAAAGAGAGATTAATTTCAAACTAGCAAAGTTTGCTTACAAAGAGTTTTATTCTAATATTTTTTCAAACAAAGGAATAAAAACAGCTTTTAGGAAATCTATTCAAAAAGGACTTGTTGAAATAAAAGATCAGTTTAGGGTTTTTTGCAATAATTATTTACTTAGCAGACAAACAGGCCTTAGGTCAAAAAGAGCTTTTAAGACCAAAAAGGCCAAAGAGGCTAAAGAATTTAAAAGCTTTTTTAAAAGCATTGAAGCACAGTCTCTTGAAGGTAAAAGAAAAGGACAATCATGATTATAGGACTAAATGAATCTGTACAGTTTTTAATAAAAATACTTACGAATTTTAAAAAATATTTGGATCTCAAAGAAATAGAATTAGAAATCTTAAATACTTATAACCACCCGTATTTGGAAAAGTTTGCTACAAATGCCAGTAATTTACTTGTATTAAAAAGCGAGTCTTTCGAGGGGCTTACTCCTAGAAATCTAGGGGGTAGAAATTCTTGTAAAGAATCTAATGAGTTTAGATTAAGGTTTTCACTTTATTTTTTAAGTTTTATTTTATTTAAAGCTTACAAAGATTCTTATGAGATCATTTGCAAAGTGTATGAACACTTTTTAGAATTTTTACACGAGAATAGATTTAAGTTTGAATTTACAAAAGAGCTTGATGGTTGTTCTTATTTGCTTTTAACTTATTATCTGTGCTCGATTAGCAATTTAAATAATGACGGGCTACTTGGCGTTTCGAATATGCATGCCAATATGTGTTTTAGTTTTAATCAGATTTTTGTTGCAAATATACAGGTTTTAAAACAAGAAAGATAAATTTTAAAAAAAATAAATTTAAAAAAAGAAGGATAAATGCCAAAAGATACAATAAGTGTTAGTTTAGTGCAAAATAGATTAGCTTTAAACAATATCAATTATTACAATCCGCTTTTAATTTACAAAAGCAATGTTTTAGCAAGCAAATGTTTGGCATTAAGTGTTACAAATTTTGAGGAGTTGCTTAAAAAGCTTGAGATACAAAAGACCCAAGAGCTTGATTCTTTTAAGAAGAAAATATCAGAAGAACAGATAAGCTTTTTACAAAAATCAATGGGTGATTTTTGGGGGCAAGACGGACTTAAGTCTGTTGATTTTTATGTTTACAATCAGATTAAAGAGATTAAAGATTTCTTAAAATCCAATTTACATCCGTTTATAGTTTTTGTAAATCAAGCAGAAGATACTATTGGTAGTGATTTTGAAGAGCTTAGAAAAGCTTGCAATTTTATTGTAATTTCTACTAAAGATGGCAACTTTCCAAATTTTTTAAAAGGCAAAGACAAAAGTGAGCTTAAAAATATTATTGCTGTTTACGGAGGCATTCAAAATTTGCACCTTAAGTTTACAGCACTGTATTTGCATCAATCAAGCATTTTCCATGCTGTTAATCCTTATGGTATGATTTTAAATTCTGCTCCTATTTATGATGATTCTCTTATTGATTCTCTTAGAAAATCCAATATTAATTTTTATTCTCTTTTAAATGAAACCGGCAATGATGGCATTTTAGCTTTCAAAGAAGGAGTTAGTCTCTCAGGTGATCCGATTGATGAGGCTTTTACGCTTTTTTATATTAAAAATGAAGCAATCAAAGAGCTTATTCGGATTTGGAATAAAAACAATAGAGCTAACAGTAAGCTTGGTGCCTTAAATTTGGATGGCAATTTGCCAAACGAATATACAGCAGGGCTTGAATGTTTTTTTTCATGAACTTAAACAAAAAGGCCTTATTATTTCTTATAAGCAGATTAGACTTAAAATTAATTCTTCTGAAGGTTTAAGCTTAAGCTTGGAAGTTGCACTTAAGTACAATGACAGCTTCAATAGCGTTAATTTAATAATAACAACACAAGAGATAAACGAATATTTAAGGAGAGCATCATAATGAAGGAATATTATTCACTGGATTTAATATTTTTTAGCTTTAATGACAATTTAATAGACAACAGGTACTCTTTGGTATAGCACAGAGCCTAATGTAATGGCCAAGGTAAGCACAGAAGACAGAAATTTTCCAATTCCAAGCTTTAGAGATCCAAGAACCGTTGTTCATATTTTTGATTTAGAAGTAAGCAAAGGATCTTTTGATTACAAGCTCTTAACAAAGCTAGGCAATGAGCAATTTTACGAGAATGTACCAAAATCTAAAAAGTTAAAAAGACTGGTGTTTAACGATCAGATGGGACTTAAAATTATTTCAAATAGTGCATTTTTTGCAGAAATACCAACTAGAAAGTATTCAGCTGATAATGATACGGTTAAGTTTACAATTCATGCAATCAATTGTGATGTTGAGAAAGCAAGTTAAAAGCAATTTGATTGAACAATAAAAATGTTTTAAAAATGTTTTAATTAAAGGATGCGAATTTAAAATGAGATATAAGTTAAAAATATTAACCAGATCCAAAACACATACATACGTTTTAAAAGATATTCCCATGTATGAGTGGGACAGTGTGTTTTAGGATTTGATGTTGAAAGAGATGAACTGATTGGCAAACTTAATGATCTGCGAACATTAAAAGAAATAACTAAATTAATGATCTCAAGAGGGCTTTTAGATGAATTTTACGAAATTATAAACAAAGAGAGAAGATATTCTGAACTTTACAAGTATGCTTCTTCCCACAATTCTTTTTTCAGTTCAGTATTCACTTTTTGAAACAATAGAAGGTTTTAAAAAGCCCGGTTTGGTTTACATTGAAAGCTTTCAAGATAAAAACGGCGATTACATTAAATATCACTACATTGACGAGCGCTGGAGTTATGATTTTTTAATTACAAGCAATTCTTCAGGCTTAAATCAAGAAGATTCTTTAGAAACTGGTTTTGATTCTTTATTGCAAGAAGGTGGCAATGAATAAGCAAGAGATTGCAACCAATTATTTTAAATACATAGACTATTTGACAAGAGAAGCTAATAAGTATTATTTTCCTGTTGTAATGGGCATTTGCACATACAAAGATGTTAAAAAAATGAGCTACAAAGAGCTTGTAGAGGTTGACCGAGTAGCTAATTTAAAGCTTAACAAGGAAATATATGAGAGGGTTTTGTCCTTTAGTAGCATGTTTTAAAGGTTTTTATGTACGAAGAAAACAATAATGATAAATTCACAATTACATTAGAAGGTATTCTTGACAAAAATGCCACAAAGAGTAATTTAAAAAAAGAGTTTTTAAGTCTAAAAAGGGAAAATTTTTTCAGTCAGATTCTTGGTGGTTTGAGTGGGAAAAGTAGTAAAGATTTTTTATCCTCAAGTTTTGAAAGGCTTAAAGGTCTTAAAACTCCCAAAAGTGACAATCTGCAAAAATCAGCAAGCTTTAGGTCTTTGAATGTTTTGGGCAAAGATAATTCTTTTAAGGATTTTCTAAGCTATGATTCTCATAAAAACAACCCAAAGAGTGTTTTAAAAGATTTGGATTTGGATTTCAATTTTGACTTGAAAGATAAAATCGGCTTGCCCACCAGGCACTTAAATGAGAAAAAAAGCAATCTTAGTTCTTATTTAAAGCCAGGAGTAGATAAATTAGATCCTTTCTCTAGCCAGTATTCATATTTTAAAACTGAAAATATTAAAAATACTTTTAAGCAAAGTTTTATTAATAATTCCGATAAATATCAAAATAATGTCCCAAAAGACTTTAGATTAAATTCTAATTTTGCCAAAATTTTCCCTTTTAAAGATGATTTGCAAGAACCATTAGGCTTGAAAAACAAAAACAGTCAGATTGTTTGGGAAAATTTGATGACTTTTAGAAATCTTTTTAAAGCCTCAAGTCCTGTTGATTTTTTTAATATAAAAAATGGTTTTAATGATTCAAATTTGTCTTTAAAGGAATTTAAAAATTTAAAAGACACAAAGACTCAGCTAAGTCTTGAAAATTTGGTTTACAGAGATTCTCAAAAAGAAAGTGCAAATAAAATTCTAAAAAGCAATAGATCTTTTGAAACAGAGCTTGAGAGAAATGATTTTTTAAGAAAACTTTATGTTCTTCAAAGTTCCCAAAATCCAAATTCAAGTTCAAATGATTTCTCTTTTATGGTTGAGCTTGCACAGAAATTAAAAAACGACGGACATGCAAAAAATGATTCAAAAGCCATTAGCCTGGTAAGTGATTTTTTTAAAGGGTGAGAATAATTTAGAAAAAGTTTTAAGTTTTAAAATGCCAACAATTTCTTTAAAAAATCCAAATGGGGAGCCTGAATTTTTAAACAGCAAAGTAATAAGCAGTGCCTTTGAGCCTGAATTAGGCCCACTCTTAGAAAAACTTTAGAACTTTTAGAATGGGCTAAAAATTACGATTTTACTAGTAGTGTACTGGACCCTTTAAGAAATACTTTTTCAAATCTTGCCAGTATTTTAGCACAAGCGTTTGAAAGCTTACCTTTGGTTGAGTACATGACAAATATGTTAAATAGTAGTGATGAATTTAATTCAAGAGGAATTGATGATGATTCTAGAATGCCTTAAGTATGAAAGAGGTTTTAAGTGATTAAAGAGCAAGCCAGTAGGTTAATAAAAGAGATTGTAAATCAGATCTCAAGTTTAGCAAGCATTTCTAATTTTGTTTTACTGTTCCCAAGGCTTGATTTTAAAGACCTTGGGTACATTCCCCAACTGTTTTTTATTTTTGTAAAGCACGATCTAATAGAAGAAAATCTCTCAAGTGTAATCTCAGACCATGCAGTAATTGATTTTACAAATACAAAAAGCGAATATGTGAACTTCAACATTACTCCAAGGCCTGAGATTGTAACAATTAATAAAGGAATTTTGTCATCTATTTATGACCAAACTTTGCTAAGAGTGTTAAGAGAAACTCCTTTTATGAACAGTGCTTTAGAGTTTAATAGCAATTTTATAAAATGCAGTTTAGGCAAAGGTTTAACCTAGGGGTTTATTACAGTATGTACAGCCCTTCAGTAGGATTTCACGAGGTGGTAAGCATTAGTTCATTAAAGCTTAAAGACACAGTTTATCTAGAAGAGGTGGAAATTAGCTTTCAAGTAAAAATTTGCAAAACGTTTAATATTTTAACCTATAAAGGTTAAAATATTAATTACAAACCTAGATATTAGGAGAATATTAATGAGACAATTTAAGCTTATTTTAATATTTTTTTTATTTATTGTTTCAACAACATATTCAAGTGTGGCAAGACCATTTGATTTTAAAAAATGGAATTTTAAAAAAGACATAGATTTAGCTTATGTATTAATGCATGACATTGACAATGGGGTTTTAACCAAATCTCAAGATAAAGCTGGCAGCATCAAAAGTCAAGAAATACTTGCTAAACTTAATGCACTGAGTGTTTATTCTAATAGTTTGCAAAAAACAATAAAAACAAGACTTTTTAGAGATAGATTTCAAAAAGAGGTGGAATTGCCACTACTTAAGATCTTTAGAAAATATAAATATTTAACAAGAAATTACAAAAATAAAAGCCTTATTGAAAATCCGGAATATACAAAACTTATTGCAGAGAGAATTATTAAAAAAGTTCTTTTTCTGGAAAACTATTTTCAATCTAGGCTTAAGAATGTAAAATCTCGTGAAAATGTTAAAAAAAGAATAGTTGAGAATCAGGACAACTTAAAGCTTTTAAAGGGTAAAACTAATAGATTTGTTGGCTTAAAGCATTCAAGCTTTAAACCTTCTAAAAGATCACAAGTTGTAAAAAAATGTAACAAAAGACGAATCTTAAACAAGGATGATCTTAGCCGTTCAGAAGACGAGTTTTTAAATGAGCTAGAAAGCAAGGATCCAGACGAGCTAGAAAGTGAGGACCCAGACGAGCTAGAAAGCGAGGACCCAGATGAGCTAGAAAGCGAGGACCCAGATGAGCTAGAAAGCGAAGTTGTTGCGCTTAATGAAAGCCAAGATGAAGATGAGTTTTTTGATTCTTTTAAAGATCAGTTTAACTAAATTTTAAATTTGAATATTTTTTTGATTTACTTTAAAAGCTTTTAAGTTTTTAAGCCAGAATAATTTTTATTTGGAGAATATTAATGAGACAATTAATTTTCATTTCTTTTTTGTTTTTAAGCTTGAATTTGTATTCTTATGATCTTCAAGATGATGAAGAGATTGCAGTCAAGTTCTTATACGAAGAAGTAAAAATTAGTGGCAATTTAACCGAAGATCATGCTGTTACTTCTGTTGAAAGGTTAATACAGAATGTAATTAATAAAATAGGATCTGAGAATATTTTAAACATTGAGCATAATATAACTTTTAATGGTTTGTCTGTAATGGTGATCTATAAAGTTAAAAAGCAGAGTTAGTAAAGTATTTGCTTAAGGTAAGTTGGTAGCATTTGTGAGAAAAGTTTTTACAATTTTTATTTTATTTTTTTGTTTATTTTTTAATTTGCATTCTTATTCTGTTGGGAATAATGCAGGGATTAAGGTTAAAATTTTTAATTTTAAACTAAATCAGCAGAGATCTTTTGAGGAATTGGAGAGAGATTTAAGACTTTTTATTCAAAAGATAGGTTTGAAAAATGTGTTAGACATTAATCATAAGATTTTGTTCACTGGGGTAGAGGTTGTAGTGATGGTGATTTATAAATCAAATCAAGAGTAGAAAATTAAATTTTGCTTTTAGGCTAATTTGTTAATCAGTTTGTTAATTAACTTTTAAGCCTATAAGCTTGTTAATTTAAAAAAGGAGTTTTATTTAAAAAAATGTTAATATTTCAATACGATTTTAAAATTGAGTTTTACAATGCAGTTAATTCTAAGAATAGCATTGGCGGGAGACTTGCAGGTTTAAGGCCTAGAGTTGTTATTGTCACTCAAAATGGTGCTCCTGATTTGAATATTTTTATTCAAAATACATATTCTGAGAATAATTTAATAATTGGCAAAAAGACTAAACTTCAAATTTTTAATGTACCTTTAGATTTTTCTTATTTTAAGACCGCAGATATTGTAAAAATTTATTATAAGAAGTTTTCAGATCAGCAAGATTACCAGTTTATTATGGCCGGGTATTTGGGAGCGCCTGTTGAGAGAATTGGTAGGTCTGAAAATTTTAGTTTTGAGTGTGAATTGCATCTTTT
This sequence comes from Borreliella mayonii, assembly GCF_001945665.1. NCBI lineage: Bacteria > Pseudomonadati > Spirochaetota > Spirochaetia > Spirochaetales > Borreliaceae > Borreliella > Borreliella mayonii. Next base: position 37,409 of record NZ_CP015795.1, read on the forward strand.
GTCCAGAGCTATCTTTTTAGAGAGAAAATTTGAGTATCAAAATTTCAAAGGTAGCACTATTGCTGATGCAATAAAATATGTGTTTAAGGACAAAGCAATCTTTTGTATGAATAAACTTGAAAAAATAAAAGTGATCAAAGAGAGCTTTGCTTGCAACTCGCCAAAAGGATTAATAGAATACTTAAGGCGACAAGGATACGTTGACTGTGTTATTGTTGAGATTGGAAATTCCGGGCAAGATGTTGATTCGAAATTTATTTTTATGAATTTTGGACAATTTGTTTCTGGTGATTACAAAAGGCTTGAAGATTATGGACTTTTGTTTGTGCCTCAAAAGGATGCTTTAGGTTTTAAGTCTGGGTTAAGCTTGTATCAAGCGCAAGTTATGTTTACTCACAACATTAAAATTGGAGACAATCTAAGCTTTAAAGACAGGCATGGAAATACCATTAAATGTAGGGTTATAAAAACACCAGCGCCAGATTAAGCAGTACTAGAGATTGTGTTTTAAATCTTGAGCTTTACTCAGAGAATAAAAAAGGAATGCATTATGCAGAATAATGATTTTCGCTTAGGGCCAAGTAGCTTAAAGAGTTCTTCTGTTGGTGCGTTAAAGCAGTTTCTTTTTGAAAATGTTTTTATTTGTAGAATAGGTGTTATTAAAAGCTTTGACTATGAATCTCAAACGGGTGTTGTTACTATTAAAGAGTACGAAGGGCTAGAGATTAGCGCTTGCAGTATATCTAACTTTAATCTTGATTTAGCAGAAGAAGATGAGGTGGTTTTACTTCAAAGTAATTTTAATATTTTCCAAGAAAGTGACAATAATCATTTTGATAAAAATTATTATTACATTCTAAGTGTTTTTAATCCTAAAAAATTGGCATTAAGCTTGATCAGTTTAAATTGAGCTTGCAAAAGTTTGATACACAAAGTGAGAATATAAAATTTAAAGCTAAAAAATTGATTATTGATGTGGATAATATTGAAATTAAAGGCAATTTAAAGATTAATGGAACTAAATTTGAAAATCATATGCACAGTTCTGGTACTCTAGCTTATGTTAATAGTAGTGGTGCGCCAACAACTACAACTGGAAAAACAGGCCCGATTGCTTGAGTAGTTTTTTGCTTTTTCTTAGTGTAGGCTTGTTGTTGCTAAGGGTTATTGATGATTATTTTCTACCAATAAGATTAAGTTTATTACTTGGTTTGCAAACTCTTTTGTTGCTTTACTTATTTTGTTGATGTTGTTGGTTGTTAATTTGGGTTCAGCTTTTAGTTGTTCTTTTGCGTTTTTATATTCATTTTTTACTTTAGTAAATTTTTCAGCTAAAACTTTATACTCTTGAGCTACTAATTTGTTGTAAAGTTTTGGGTTTGGATGAAATTTTGAGCCTAAGTCCCAGTCTATTTGGCTGTAGTTTTCTTTTTCTCCCCATTTCTTAGCAGCATTTATGACTTCTTTTATTGTGCTTGTTCCTAGGGGATCTTTAGTGTCTTCAAAAACAAGCTCACTTTTTTTTAGTGCTTCGAGTAATTCATTTTTTGTTATTTCTATATTCTTTGTATTAACATTATTAATTTTGCTCTCAATTAAGCTTTTTTTTGTGTTTAGAGAATTTTCTTGGTTATTTGATAAATTCTCAAGTTCCTTAAGGTCTTTAGATGTTTCTAAATTTTTTATTGCATTTAGTGCTTTATCTAGAGATTCTCTAACTTGTTTTGCGTATTCTTTTGTTATGAAGTTGTCATCTGTGCTCAAGTGAGCGTTGTGTTTTTGGAATTGATTTTGTAGATTTTGTGTAAGGGTTTTTGTATTTTCATTAAAAGTGTCATTTTCTTCTTTTTGATCAAAAATTTTGTCTTTGTCATTATTAATTCCTTTTTCTTCAATTGGGGTAAGTATTGCTTCGTTGGTGGTTCTTGAAATTTTAAATTCTATTATAGTTGGATTTAGAGATTTTTTCATATTTTTATCTAATTCTTGTCCTGCGATTTCATCAGAAGCTCCGATTAACAATAATTTTTCTTGTATTTTTGCAATTTCTTCTTCTGATTTTGCCATATTTGCTTCTTCTAGTTCTTCTAGGGGTATTAAGCTTTCGCTGTCAAATTCAGATTTTAGAGAATTATCTTGTTTCCCAGGCTCTATTTTTTCAATTTCCAAAATAGGAGGGGTGTTTTGATTTATTTTTGATTCAAGTTCTTTTTTAAGCCTAGAGTCTGATTCAAGCAGTAAGCTGTTCTTAATAACTTCTGAAATATTTTTTAATTTATATTCGCTTAAGGCTTTGTTTTTATTATTTGTATCCATATTTGCATTACAGCTAATAATCAGTAGCAATGGTGCAAATATTGAAATTTTTAAAGCTTTTCTAAGCTTGCCTTTCAAAGCCTTATGCTCCTTTTAAAACAAGAATATTGAAAAACATTATACCACATTTTTTGAATTTTGATTTTATTTTAAACATAAAAATCCCCTATTAAGGGGATTTAAGGGGGTATCATAGATTTTGTATTATTGTTTTTAAATTTTTATTTTTGCTGTTTTGTATAAATTGAAATTTAATAATTTGCAATGCGTTGCCTTTGGTTTATTTGTAATTTAGTGTTGAAGCGGTGGTGCTGTTTTTAAATTTTCTAAATTTCTCAGCACCATTCTTCTTTATTTTATCTTTATACAAAGGATTTGCTTTGTACTAAGTGTACAGCATACTTTAAATTTTTCAGATTTATTAATAAAGGAGAACATCGGGTGAAATGCGATGTTCCTTTGAATATATTAATATATTGAAATGTAGGCTTATAATTTTAACTATTTAGCTAATAAAATGTTTCCAAAATGTTGAAATGATTTAATTATTCTACTTAATCTCTTCATTTTGATCTTCATCATTTTCTTCTTCAAGGTCGTTGTCAGTATTTTCTTCTACTGTGGATTTTGATTGCAAATTTTTCTTTTCATCTTTTTTTTCTTGTTCTAATTCTTTGTGTATATTATTAAGAATAGAATCTATTAAAATCCCACGACCAATTGCGCTGCAAGACATAATAAATACTGAAAATGAAACAAATATTATTTTTTTAACCATTTAATCATTCCTTTAACCTAAGCAATTTAAGTATAATTATATACCATTAAATTATATTAATCAATTAAATGTAATTTATTTAAAGCTTGATTTAAGCTTTAAATAAATTCTTTTTGAATTACTGATTTTAGATTATTTATGTCTGTTAGTATGTCTAAAATTTGAATGAAATTTTTATTCATTTTAAAGATTTGATTGTGGGGTAGTAAGTCTAATTCTATTGTTTTTTGGCTAACAGTCACTTTGTTGTAATCTATTGAATGATAATCTTTTTTGTTTTTTATTTGAAATCTATAGATAGGATTTAAGTATTTTTCACTCACGTTCTGTTTGATCATGTCTTTAAGGTCTAGTAAAACATAATTTTTAGGTTTTTGATTGTCGTTTGGGGGATTGAGCATAATATTAATAATATTATTATTTTGATTTTTAAGGTTTAAAACAAATAATAAATCTTGATCTTGGAAAAAATTCTCAATATTTTCAATCTCTTTTAGATTTTTTAAATTTGAGTTTTTTTTGTTTTTAAAGTCTAATAATTTTTTATTTATTAATATGCTTAAAGATTCTACTTTTCCTTGCGCAAGTAAGATCTTATCTTCTGTTTGTTGAAATTCTTTTTCTCTGCTGATTTTAAAATCAAGTGTGAATGTTTGAATAGGATAAGGTTGCTTGTAGTAGTCCTGAATGCTTGTTGGGGTTTGATTTGATTGTCTTATTTCTATTGTTTGAATTGATACTACAGGGATTATTTTTGCTGCAGGTTTTTGTTTTTTATTTATAAGTAAAGAGCAAGACAAGATCAAAATTTCTAGTAATATTAAAATTACCTTTTTGTTCATTTATTTCTCCTTATCCTTTTTGATTTGTTTATTATATACTATTAACAATTATTAATAAGCTTTTTTAAGGTTTTTTAATTAAAATTCTTAAAAAAATATCAAAAATTAATTTTTATAAAAAGAAGTTCTCTAATGCAATAAAAGAACTTCTTTGGAGGTAGTTAAAAAGTAGTATTATTTTCTATTGCTAGGCTACCGGCTTTGAGTATGTAGCTACTCTTAAAGTATAGCTCATATTTTAAAATATGAATTTTTGTTTGTTTTTAAAATTTATACAAAGAGGACTCGCATTGAGAACCTCTTTGAAACGTGTGTGGGAAGTGTTTAAAATTTAATTTTAATAAATAAAATTATTTAATGAATTCTTTTAGATTTGAAGCATTAGTTAATATTTTTAGTGTATCGTAAATGTTTTGACTTACTTTAATATAATATTTTTTATTAGAATAAGGAGAGTAAATAAGTTTAATTTTATTTAGGCTTTTTTGAAATTTGGCAAAGCTTAGATATTTCCAGCTATAATTGGTTGATACGTAAAATGAGCTTCCAAATTGCAGATTGCCATCTTTTTCTTTGCTTAGAATTGCTTTGTTGATGCTTAAAAAACTGTGATAATGAAACAAGGGCATTAAATTTATTTCTTTTTTTTGTTTATCTTCGAAATTTAAACAACATCTTATGTAGTTGTTTTCATAAAAATAATTAAAATCTTTGTGATTTTTTAATTGGAGCAGGTTTTTCAAGCCTTTTTTATCCATGTTGTTTTTTTCAGCCAATATGCTAATTGATTTTAGTTTGCCTTTTGTGAGTGTAATTTTATCGTATTGGTCTAAATATTGTGCTTCTGATTTTATTTCAATTGTTGAATTTGAATCTAAATTGTAAGTTCTAATATAAAATTCTGTACAAAGAATAGGATTTAAAGGCTTTAAATATTGACTTTTGTAAATTAGATTATTTTTAACTGCACCCATATTTATCTTTTGTAATATTAAATTTATTTAAATTCTTTTTAAAAATACTCAAAGTTGTGTACATATAAATATTTTATTATTCCTAATTCCAAATTTATTTATATATTATCATTTTATACAGATTTTATCAATAGTTTGTGAACTATTTAATACTTTTTTTATTTTAAATAAATAATCAATTAATATTGATTATTTTAAGATTATATTTTAATATAATCTTAATTCTAAAAAAGGAGAATAAATAATGACAAAATTAATGTACGCTATATTTTTAAGTGCAATATTATTTGTTGCTTGCGAAACTACAAGAATTTCAGATGAGATGGAAGAAAATACTAGTAGTGAAGGTTCAAAAGTTACAGCTCCAATGTCAGACAAAAATATGAAACCAATGAAACATCCTATGATGAAGCCAATGAAAAAGTAATAAGGTTTACTTTTAGATAATTTAAATACAACACTAATAACTATTTAAAAAACTTTTTTGATAAATTTTATTAAAAAAGTTTTTAATTTTCAATAATATTAAAATTAAATATAAAAAAGGGGAGAGAGGCTTTAAACCCCTTTCCCCTTTTAAACTTAAAACCAATATTACTGAATTGGAGCAAGAATGCTAGCAGTTGTGTTTACTAAATTCAAAATTGTGTCGTGAATGTCTGCAAATTGAGCTCTTGAATTTTTTAATCTTAAAGTATCATTTAATTTTGAAACATTAGTTTGTAAGTCGGGATTAGCGTTGTACTCATTAATAAGGTCATCTGTGTCTTTTAGCCATTTTTCTTTAAGTGTTGTAAGTTTTTCAAAGTTGTAGTAGAGTGTTTTTAAATTAGGTTTGTTTAGCTGTTGTAGCTTGTCTTTTACATTTAGTATTTTTGCACTGATTTCTTCCATTGCTAATTGAATGCTAAATCCTCTGTTTACAAGGGTTTCTTTAACTAAGTTTCTGTAGTTTGAGTCTTTGCTGAGTTTTGATAAAATTTTTCCAAGATCTAAAATTTTTCCTTCGTTGAAGTTTAAAGATGTGTAAAGCATTCTTCTTTCACTTGTATATTCGTTTTCGTCAAAATGTACAGTTGAGTTTGCATTGAAAAATATTTTGCTAAATATTTCTGCTTTCATCCCAAATTGATCATCAGGTTCGCCCTTGTAAGAATCAATCTCGCCTATTTGAATAATATTCTCAGATCTATCTGATATTTTTTGTATTAGCTCTGCAACCTCAGGATCTAATATTTGTTTTGGAGCATTATTAGCACCAGCATTAGGATTGGCATTATTCTGTTGATGAAAAGCTGCTGAATTTGGTTTGTTTTTAATCTTGCTAGCTGCGATTTTTGGTGGATTTTTTAAAGTATTAATGGCAACAAGCAGATTGTCTATTTTTGATTTACCATTTTTAGATACTTTTTTAATTTTTGATGAATTATTTTCGTTTTTTGTTATTTTTGTCTTTTCTTTTTTGTGCTGTTTATTTTCATGATTATCTTTGACCTCTAACGAGCAAGAAAGCAAAATTAACACAGTTAATGTATGCAATAAAAATATTGCGATTAATTTATTATTTTTCAAAATGTTATCCTTCAATAAAAATTTTAAGTAATTTGCATTAATTAATAATTTTAATTACCCAATTAATAACTTTAATTCAAAATTGTTATTGTACAAGAAGAATTCGAAAAAAAAGAGAGCAAAAGCTCTCTTTGGGTGCAAGGTTCTATTTTTTATTGATAATTTTTTAATTATTATTAAATTTAAATAATTCGTCTAAGTGAATTAATGTTTGCTCGGATTTCAAGCAAAGAGAAATCATCTTGTCTTTATATAGTTGATCGACGTGGTCGTTTAGCTTTTCTGTATTGTATTGTAGCTCTAAGGTAGCATTTGAACTTTTAATCAATGTTTCTATTGTGCTAAGCCATTCTTTTTTTATTAAGGTTAAATCAACAATTAAAGTATAAATTTCTTCTAAAGTATTTTTATTAAAAGTATTTTCTTTTAGCCTGTCCATGTTAATTGCTAAATCTTCAAGCGCAACCTCAAATCCTTGTTGAATTCGTATGCCCCCTGATATTTTTTTTATTGTATCATGGGCTTTTGGGTCTTTGTAAAGCTTGTTTACAATCTCTGCTAAATTGAAAATATCAGTAGTGTTATAGCTTAGTGATGAATAAAATTGTCTTCTCATTTTTTGAGATTCTTCAAGGTTTGAGTTCATTTTTTCTTTGAGCTTTGTGCCATTTTTGGGATCTGTTTTGTAAACATTGATTAGTTCAAACATGCTATTTTTTAATCCAAATTGGCTAGATATTTCTGTTTGAAGTTTTTCTTTTTTTATTATTGCCATTTCTCTTGCTAAAATCTCAAAGAGCTTGTCAATTAGACTCGTTTCTTTTTTATTTGAAACTTTTAATTCTTTTGTTGATCTTTGATGTTCTTGCGTTTTTGTATCTTTTTTTGTGTCTTTTTGAAGATTTAATTCATCGTATTTTGTTTCTGTAAAACTTGCCACTTTGCTCTTGTTGTCTTTATTGTTTAGATTGCAAGAAAAAAGTGCCATTATTCCCAATGTTATTAATATTGATAATTTTGTTTTATTCAAAATTTAGTCCTTTAATAAAAATTTTAATTAATTTTAATTATTTAAAATCAATACTTAATGATTTAAATTTAGTTCAAATTTGAAATTGAACAATAAAAAAAGAAGAGAACTGGTCTCCTCTTTTGATTAAATAGTTGTAAAATAGTTTATTTTCGTTTTTTTAAATAAACTATTTGAGTTCTGTTATTCTAATGTATGTGTCAAGAACAGATTGGCGAGCATTTTGCATGTTGTCTAGATATCTGTTTTGAATGTACTCTGCTAAAAAGTTTGAATCTCTTAAGTTTGAGTTAGCGTTTGCATCAGCAATAAGCGCATCAACTTGACTTGACCATTCTTTTCTTTCATCTAATATTTGATTTAGCTTTGATTTAAGATCTTTTAGCTTGTTTGTGAAATCAAAGCTGTTAATTTTAGTGTTTAAGTAATTCTGGTTAAAGATTTCAATTTTTTTATCTATTTCTTCTAGTGCAAGCTCAAAAGAAATTTGTATTCCAAGTCCTGATATTATTAATGATTTGATTAATCCGTGATTTTGATTCTCTTTGTAAAGAGTTTCCATTATTGATCCAAATTGTTCGATTTTGTGTTGATCAAAATCCATAATTGCATAGAATTTATTTCTTTCATTTTCTGCTTCTTGTGTGTTGGAGTTAAGCTGCGGTGCGTAACTTCTGTCGTAAACTTGCGCATTTGAAATAACATCTAGTAGATCAAATGCAGAATCTTTCATTTTAAATTGATCGTAAGTTTCTCTAAGTCCAAAGTTGTTTTGTGTTTTATTTCTCTCTTCAGAAATTGTTCTAATAAGCTCATTTTTTAATGTTTGCAATTTACTGATCCTGCCAGAAGATGTTTGCGTTTGTACAACGCTTGAATTTGGTTGACTAAAGTTGTAATTTAAGTTAAATGTTGGAAGTCCATTGCTTTTTGTGTTAAAAGTGTTTGTACTCTTAGGTGCATTTGTAACTGCTTGAATAGTTGATATTTGTTTTGGAGCTAGTGCAACTCTTGTTGCTGATGTTTGATTGTTTTTATTTGGTAGATTTGATAAATCTGCTTTAAAATTTAAAGCTTGTATTTGTGGATTTTGTGCTGCTTGTGGTTGATTTTGCAACCCTTTATTTGCTGCTGCTTTTGATTGTTTTTGCAGCTCTGCTGCTACTTTATCAGCTATTGGTAAATTTTGTTTATCATTTGAGCTTGTATCAACATTTGCTGTTTCTTGATTGTCTTTTACGCTATTAAGCATTCCTTTTACTTTGTTTTTATAATCTTCATTTAGATTAGCATCAATTGTACAGGAAAATAAAAACAACGTCATGAGTTTTACATGTAATAATGATTTAATTTTCAAAATATTATTCCTCGATTTCTTTTTAATGAATTTTAATAATCAAAATTAATTAAAAATTAAAATTAATTATTAATTATTAAAAACTTAGTTCAAATTGAAGAATAATCAATAAATATAAATATAAAAGAGCAAAAACTTTGCTCTTTTATATTTATATTTATTGATTATTCTTCAATTTCTATCATTAAATCGTAAATTTAGTCTGAGTCTGGCTTAATATATTTTTATATGTTGTTCTCAGATAAGCTTCTAATTTTTTAATATTGTTTTAAAGGTTTTTATTGTCATTGTAAGCGACAACATCTTTTCTTTTATTTTTTTTATAAAAATTGAAAGACATTTTTTTAGTTTGGATTTATTTGGATTTGGATTATGAGCGTAAAAAAAAAAGAGAAGAATTAACTTCTCTTTTTAAAAATATCAAGTGCAACATATTATTTTTCTTGTATTAGTAAAAGATGGGTTTTAAAGAATCAGAGTATTTGTAATATTTATTCACGTGTTCTGCTAGTATTCCTATATCATTTTTAATGTTTTGAGCATTTTGGCTGTAAGCTTCAAGAGTTTCGTTTAAGGTTTTTTTAAACCTTTCTTTTAGTTGTAAGTTAGATTTTGCTCGCATTAGCAACGATTCGGATTTTTCTTGGTCTAGATTGTCTACTCCATTTTGTATTGTTTCGAAATTATCATCTATTTTGAATTGAATGCTCCATGATAGATTAGCTAATCTTCCAGCTATGTATTGGTGTTCGGGATTATTTTTAAGTGTTTCAAGAATTTCTTTTAATGTCTCTATTTTTTCTTTTTTGTAATTTAAAGATGAATAAATTATTCTTTTCATTTTCATTTGTTGATTTTCCTCGATAATATCGTAGGGACCAACTTTAAAAGTGCCTAGGAAATCAAATTTTTCATCAACAATTTTAGCTATTTGTATATTTTCTTCTTTTCTTTGATCTTCTAGATTCTTGCCAATTACTTTTAATTCTTTTATTGTAGCTTCTAGAAGTTTCTGATTATAAGATCTTGGGTTTTCGGATTCATTTTCAAAATTTTGGGTATTTTTTTCCAGATTGGTGTTTTTTTTCGTATTGATGTTGTTTTTTGGCTTAATGTTTCCATTTGCTTTTGGATCAATTGGATTAGCAGTGCATGAAATGCAAATCAAAGCTAATATCGCTGTAATAATGTTAAGCCTAATTACATCTAGTTTAAATTTTGTCAAAATACTCTCCTTATAAATTAGAACTAATATTAATTAATTCTAATACAAAATAATAATATAACTATATTGCAACAATTGTCAAATAACAATATTATTATTTAATATTTAAATAATAATATTGTTATTTCTAGTTTAGATTTACTTGGATTTAGATTATGAGCGTAAAAAAAAGAGAAGTTAATTCTTCTCTTTCCCAAAATATCAAGTGCAATATATTATTTTTTGTTTAGATTATTTTGCCTTTAATTCATTTAATTTGTTTTGTTTAGATTCAGTACTGTGAGTAGAGTAATCAAATATTTGGTAATTTTTAGTTATGTGGCTTATTATGTAATCTTTCTTTACATTGTCTTTAATTTTTTTCATGTCTGAGTCAATAAAATGATATTCTTTAATTTTTGGGTGAACTTCGTTAACGGTTTTTTCCAAAGTTTCTTTAAACTTTTCTTTTAGTGTTAAGTCAAACTCTACATGTATTAGTAGTTCTTGTAATTCTTTTAAGTTAAGAGTGTTTAATTTATCTTCTTGTTTTATTAATTCTAAATAGTAGTCTAGGTGTTCTTGAATGTCTAGTGTTGCGTAAAGTAGTGATATAGCTATATTTTCGTGCTCATCTTTTCCTTTAAGTGTTTCAAGAATTTCTTTTAATTTATTTATTTTGTCTGTTTCGTAATTTAAAGAAGAATAAATCATTCTTTCTATTTGTAGTTTTTCATTTTTTTGAATTTCTTCACTTACTACAGTAAATTTAGTTTCTGGGTCTTTTTCAGGCTCTTCAATTTTTTCATCTTTTTTATTTTTCCCATAATACATAGGGTAGATTTTAAGAGTATCTACCAAATTAGTTTCAGTAAGGTTAGGTATTTTTTCAACTTCTTGTTTTTTTTGAGCTTCCAGTTTTTTGCCAAATTCTTTTAATTTTGCGATTGCATCTTTTCGATGTTTTTGATTTAAAGAATTAAGATCTCCAGATGCATTTTCAGAATTTTCGGTGTTTTCTTTTGAATTTGCGTTTTCATTTACTTTTGGATCAATTGGATTAGCAGTGCATGAAATGCAAATCAAAGCTAATATCGCTGTAATAATATTAAGCCTAATTACATCTAGTTTAAATTTTGTCAAAATACTCTCCTTATAAATTAGAACTAATATTAATTAATTCTAATACAAAATAATAATATAACTATATTGCAACAATTGTCAAATAACAATATTATTATTTAATATTTAAATAATAATATTGTTATTTTTAGTTTAGATTTACTTGGATTTAGATTATGAGCGTAAAAAAAAGAGAAGAATTAACTTCTCTTTTTTTCTTGGAAAAAAATTTCAAGTGCAATAATTATTATTTTTCTTTAAATTATTGCTTTTAATTCATTTAATTTGTTTTGTTTAAATTCAATACTTTGAGTAGAATGATTAAATATTTGGTAATTTTCAGTTATGTGGCTTATTATGTAATCTTTCTTTACAGCATCTTCAATTTCTGTAATTTTTGAATTATCCAGAAGACCTCTAATTTTTTGTTCTAAGTAATAATCTTTGATTTCTTGAATTGTTTTAGAAACTTCATTAACAGTTTTTGCCAAAGTTTTTTTAAACTTTTCTTTTAGTGTTAAATCAAACTCTACATTTATTAGTAGTTCTTGTAATTCTTTTTCGCTTAGAGTGTTTAAGTTATCTTGTTTTATTAATTCTAAATAGTCGTCTAGTTGCTCTTGAATGTCTAGTGTTGTGTAAAGTAGTGATATAGCTATATTTTCGTGCTCATCTTTTCCTTTAAGTGTTTCAAGAATTTCTTTTAATTTATTTATTTTGTCTGTTTCGTAATTTAAAGATGAATAAATCATTCTTTCTATTTGTAGTTTTTCATTTTTTTGAATTTCTTCACTTACTACAGTAAATTTAGTTTCTGAGTCTTTTTCAGGCTCTTCAGCTTTTTCATCTTTTTTATTTTTCCCATAATACATAGGATAGATTCCAAGATTATCTATTAAATTAACCCCAGTAAGTTTAGCTATTTCTGCATTTTCTTCATTTTTTTGAGCTTCCATTTTCTTGCCAAGTGCTTTTAATTTTGAGATTGTAGTTTCTTCTTGAGATTTCTGTTTTAAAGGCTCCAGGTCTCCAGATTCATTTTCAAAATTCTCTGTATTTTCTTTTATATCGGTTCGGCTGTTGACTTTGGAGCCAATTGGATTAACAGCACATGAAATGCAAATTAAAGTTAATATTGCTGCAATGATATTAAGTTTGATTTTATTTAGTTTATTTTTTGCCAAAATAATCTCCTTATACATATTCATAAGTTAAAATTAATGTTTGTTGATTTTAATACAAAATAATATACTGTATTGTAAGATTTGCTTAATAACAATATTATTATTTAATATTAAAAAATTAAATTTTTATTTTATGTTTTTAATATTTTAAGTTTCTTTTAATATTTTTAACCTCCTTTAATTCATACACCACCACACATACACCACCAATTAGTAGTGTATGTGGTCACAACAGGTTTTTAGCGGTGCTTCAATGTTTGTTAAAATTTGCATACTTTCATTTGAGTTTAATTTATATTGGTGTCTGGCCCTTATTACTTCTCCTAGAATTTTTCCATCAGCTTTGCATCCCGCTATGTTTTTGTCATATTCGTCAATAATGTTGTCTACGGCTTTTATCCATGAATTTCTTTCTTGTATTAGTTTTTCAAAATTTTCTTGAATTTCTTTTACTGTTTTTGTTCTATAATTGAATATTAGGCGTCTTTGCTCGTTTTTAGTTAAAAGATTAACGGTGTTTTCAAATGCTTCTTGGATTTTAAATCCTGTCCAAAAAATTGAACCAATAAGTTCGTAATGGTAGCCATTTGAGCTTGATGTTTGTGCGAGTATTGTTGCTAATTTTTTGATTTTATTTTCATCATAATTTAAAGATGAGTAAAATAATCTTCTAAACCGATTGTCTTTTAACATGAAATCAATATACATGTCTTGATTTTCTGGGAATGTGGTTTTGTTTACTCCAAATTTATCAATAGGTTCGATTTTTTGAATATCTGTATTTATGTTTTGAGCAAACATTTCGATATTTGGTCCTATTTTGTTAATTAATTTTTCATTCTCATCAAATTCTTGTGCAATTTTTTTAATTATTTCTTCTTTTTCATTTTTCAAGAGCTGGCTTTGTTGTAAGTTTTGAATATTTTTCTTAATTCCAGAGTTTTTAACTTCAATAGGGTTTGTTTGTAATTCTCTTGTTGCTTCTGTGTTGTTTGATTTAGAATAAAAAGAGCATGAGAACAGTAAAGTTACTTGAAACAGTTTCAATATTTTCCAAATTGTGTTTTTTTTCAAAACGTAATCCTTAAAAAAATAATCATTAGTTTTATTTGGCAAGCTCAATATTTTTGATTTCTAATATAAATGTAATTCAATTTCTTTAATTTTCAATGTTTGTTTTATTATTAAAATAATTTTTTAATAAATTAATCGTTTTAAATATTTTTAAAAGCTTGAAATGTTTCATTTGGTTTTTTAGCCTGTTAGTAATGTATTTGATATTGAGGTTATACTTTCTAGGTTATATTAATTTTAAAAATTTTTACCGTCAGGCTTGTTTTTGCTGATGATTGAAGTATATTTTTCATGTGTTATTTTATAATAATAAATCTAACTATTATAAAATAACACCGTTCTCCCCATTTTAATGTAAAATCCGAGTGTTTAATATTTATTAAAAGCCTTTAGTTTTAAAAGGTATTCTTAATTAAAAAAGTTAATTATATGTTTTTATATAAATATGTATTGATTCTAATTTAGTTATGTTTTAAAATAATAAAAATAAATGTTTAAATAAGGAGAATTAACAATGACTAAAATATTTAGTAATTTAATAATTAATGGATTATTGTTTGGATTTGTAAATTTAAATGTGTTTGCAGATTCTAACAATGTAAATATTCTTAAGTCTCAATCCAATGTTTCAGAACAGCCAGATCAAAAAGATGACGAAAAATTAGATCAAAAAGATGGCGAAAAATTAGATCAAAAAGATGGCGAAAAATTAGATCAAAAAGATCAGGTTAATCAAGCTCTAGATACTATTAATAAAGTAGCAGAAGATGTTTCTAATAAATTAGAGGTAGTTAGAGAATCATCTCTTGAGTTAGTAGAATCAAATGATGCAGAGATGGTTAAAAAGTTTTTGGGTTCAATATCTTTGATCTCAGATGTTGCTAAAGGGGCTGTTGTTGCATCACAAGAAGCAACGCTTGTGGCAAAGTGTTCAGGAATGGTTGCTGAGGATGCAAATAAGGTTGTTGAAATGTCTAAAAAAGCTGTTCAAGAAACCCAAAAAGCTGTTTCTGTTGCTAGTGAAGCAACATTTTTAATAGAAAAGCAAATAATGTCAAATAAATCTCCAAATAATAAAGAATTGGAGCTAACAAAAGAAGAATTTGCTAAAGTAGAGCAAGTTAAAGAAATTTTAATAGCTTCTGAAAGGGCTTTGGATGAAACAGTTCAAGAGGCCCAAAAAGTTTTAAATATGGTTAATGGTTTAAATCCGTCAAATAAGGATCAAGCAGTAGCAAAAAAAGATGTTACAAATGCTATTTCTAATGTTGTTAAGGTAGCTCAAGGCGCAAGAGATCTTGCAAAAGTAATGACTATTTCTTTATATATGAGATAGTTAGATTATAAAGATTTATAAATAATTAGAGGTTAAAGCAAAAAGGTTTGAAGCTAATTATATTAGTTTCTGCCTTTTTTTATTTTGCTAAGATCAATATTAACTCCCTATTAAGGCTGTTCTTGTGATATAATATTTTCATTCTGAATATTTACATTTTTAAAAAGTTAATAAATTTGTTTTAAGTAAGGAGAGCAATTTTTGAATAAAGAATATAAAATTTTGGATAATGGATTTTTAAAGCTTATTGATTTTATGGGAGATGATAAGAGAATAGTTAAGGCTGCAAGAATTTCTTATCGAGGAGAGAGTGTTAAAAGAAGAGATGAAGAACTTATTGACTATTTAATAAGAAATGGGCACACAAGCCCATTGGAGCAGGTAGTTTTTACATTTCATGTTAAAGCCCCAATATTTATTGCAAGGCAATGGATGAGGCATAGAACGGCAAGGATCAATGAAGTTTCTGGATGCTACAGCTTAGCAAGAGATGAATTTTATGTTCCTTTAGAAGAAGACCTAAAGTGTCAAATTTCTAGTAATAAATCTAACAGAGAGTTTAATTCTTTGGAAAAAGGTTTATCAGACAAAATAAAGCATCATCAAAAACATTCTTATGAGCTTTATCAAGATATGATCAATTCTAATATCCCAAAAGAACTCTCAAGAATAGTTTTGCCCTTAAGTTTATATACTGAATGGTATTGGCAAATTGATTTAAATAATCTTTTTCATTTTATTAAATTGCGATTAGCTTTAGACAGTCCAAAAGAAATTAAAGAGAATTCACCAAAAGAAATGCGAGAATATGCTAAAGCATTGATAAGCATAGTAAAAGAAATTGTACCCATCGCTTTTAGTAGTTTTGAAAATCATTTTTTAAGAGGAAAGAGATTTTCTCGTGAAGAGATAATAGCAATTGTTAATGCTTTGGATTTAAATAAGCTTAGTATGGATGCTAAAAAATTAGATTTATTGAAAGATAAGCTAAGAATTGATTGATTTTTATGCGGTTATTACCTTTTGTTATAAAAATTTAGATTTACGTCCAAAAATTAATTTTTCAGCCGAAAATGTAATTTTAAAAAGATAATAAGGATAACATTTAATTATAAAGAGTATTAAAATAAGAGTTTATTAGTATACTAATAAACTCTTATTA